>CAZDRA010000055.1:0-4185 GCA_964507705.1 uncultured Roseivirgaceae bacterium
TTTATTGGTATTGGAGAAAATGCACATTTGGCGTTCAATGATCCTCCGGCAGATTTTGAAACGAAAAAAGCATATTTAAAAGTACGCTTAGATGAAAAATGCAGGCGACAACAATTTGGAGAGGGATGGTTCGAAAGTTTTGATGATGTTCCGAAAGTAGCCATCAGCATCAGCATCAGGCAGATAATGAAAGCTACCGATATAATTTGCACAGTTCCGGACTTGCGTAAAGCCGAGGCTGTCGCCCAATCAATAGATGGCCCTGTCACATCGTCTGTTCCGGCATCAATTTTACAGAACCATGCAGGAGCAACGATATTTTTAGATTCCAATTCATCTTCACTATTAAAAAACCACAAATAGAATGGCAATTAAAATAGTAAAGAAATTTTCGATTTATATGAGTTTAATAGGCCCTGGCCTTTTTCTTATAGGATATAATATAGGAACCGGCAGTGTCACATCCATGGCAAAAGCAGGCGCTGATTATGGGATGACATTATTTTGGGCGCTGGCACTATCTTGCTTTTTTACTTATATTTTGATGGTAGCATACGGAAAAGTGACATTGGTGAGTGGTCAAACTGCCCTCTTTAATATTAAAAAACACGTTCGTTATGGCTCGGCCTTGGCCCTATATATAATGATTGCCCTGATATTAGGTGAGATATTATCCCTTATGGGAATTATGGGAATTGTGGCAGATCTCTTACAAGAAGCCATACGCATAGTTGGAAAAGGATTGACCATTGGTACTTTTTCAATTACCACGATAGTAGTGATTTTACTATTTACGCTATTGTACTATGGAAGATACCAGATTTTTGAGAAATTCCTTTCTGCCTTGGTGATCTTGATGGGGATTTGTTTTCTCATCGTATTTTTTATGGTCAAGCCGGATTTTAGTACCATTGTCAGCGGTCTAATACCCCGGATACCAAAGCAGGCAGGAGCACTATCGTTGATTGCGGCCATTGTCGGCACCACTTGTTCTGCGGCTATTTTTGTTATCAGGAGCATCGTCCTTTCCGAAAAAGGTTGGGGTATAAATGATCTGAAAAATGAGAAACGCGATGCCATGGTATCCGCCACCATGATGTTGTTCCTCAGTGGTCTCATTATGGCGGTTGCTGCAGGAACATTGCACGTAATGGGAGTCAAATTGGTTGACACCCTACAAATGATAGAACTTTTTCAACCTATCGGTGGAAATATTGCAGCTTTAATTTTAATTGCCGGAATCACTGGTGCGGCACTTTCCAGTATTTTTCCGATAATTTTAATCGCGCCCTGGTTAATTGCAGATTATACTGGTAAATCGAGAGATATTCGCTCTCCTCTCTTTAGAATTTTAGGTGGTATTGCGCTTTTGTTCAGTTTTGGATTACAATTCATTGATGAAAAACCGGTAGCAATGATGGTATTTTCCATGGCTTTTCAAGCAGGTATTTTACCAGCTGTTACAGTTCCCATTCTCATACTAATAAACAATAAATCATTAATGGGCAAATATGTAGCAGATACAAAAACCAACCTTGGTATAATTGCAGTATTGATATTTTCGTGTGTAACTACTTATTTTGCTATAGCTGATTTAGTTTAAGGATTTGCTTTGACAATGGTTTGGCATACTTCCCGAAAGTTTTAGTTGCTATAGCTATATTGCCTGAAAACAATAATAAAGTGAACAAAATCAGCTTGAAAATAGTAGCTAAGTAATAAAACATAAAGTGTATATCCCATGGAAAAAAATAAAAACACACCACGACGTTCATTTCTAAAAAAAAACAATTGTAGGAGCAGGAGCATCTGTATTGGGTACTTCATCTCTGGTTCATGCCGGTGAAAAATCGCAACCAATTGGTACAGGACCAACACGATTGCCCAGGGAGGTCTGGGTGGCCAGCTTTTGTCAACAAGGATTCTACGCAGAAAACCCACAGGAAATGGTTGGCAAAATTCTAAAAGAAATGGAGTTTATC
Source organism: uncultured Roseivirgaceae bacterium (assembly GCA_964507705.1). Taxonomy (GTDB): domain Bacteria; phylum Bacteroidota; class Bacteroidia; order Cytophagales; family Cyclobacteriaceae; genus JAAUQL01. The sequence goes on from CAZDRA010000055.1 coordinate 1,983, forward strand.
GTAAAGTACCAGCCGGATATAATCTGCCTTCCCGAAACATTCCCTTTTGCTAACACTACAAGCAAAAAGCCGCCGATTCAGGAAATTGCAGAACCCTCACAAGGTTACGGGCAAATAATTAAACAGTTTTCAGACTTTGCAAAAAAAAACAATTGCTACATAATTTGCCCAATTTATACCAAAGACAAAGGGAAATACTACAACAGTGCTGTGCTTATTGACAGAAAGGGCAGTGTGGTTGGTGAATATAGAAAAATTCGGCCTACTACCGGTGAAATAGCAAATGGCATTTCGCCAGGTCCCAGTGATCCACCAGTATTCGAAACTGATTTTGGCAGGGTCGGAATTCAAATATGTTTTGATATTGAATGGCAGGATGCCTGGAAAAAACTGAGTCAAAAAAACGCAGAAATCGTATTCTGGCCATCGGCATTTTCAGGAGGAAAAATGATTAACACAATGTCATGGATGAACCAGTATTATACTGTTTCCAGTACAAGGAAAGACACGACCAAGATATGTGACATAAGTGGTGAAGAAATTGCATGGACCGGCAGGTGGGATAAGAATTGGATATGTGCCGGTATTAACCTCGAAAAAGTGTTCCTTCACTCTTGGCCAATTAGCAAAAAATTTGATGAAGTACGTGCCAAATATGGCAGGAAAGTAAAAACTCAATTATTTCATGAAGAAGAATGGGCTACAATTGAAAGCCTTTCTCCTGAAATTAAGGTAACAGATATTTTAAAAGAGTATAATTTTAAAAGCAAAAAAGATTACTTAGGGGAAGCAGAGGAGAAGCAAAAAAATGATAGCTAAAGGCATGTTGCAGCTGTAGTAATCAAGTTATACTTTTCAGCATATGCAGCCTTTGGAATTGCAACAAAAACTGGACAAATAGTTAAGTAATAAACACATTACGATATTGAATAGAATACGAGAAGATATATAACAATTGATCCGGTTGATGAGATTTCGGAATACCGAAATCTCATCATGCAATATATTAGACTATTAACTATAATAGCCTTTGCGGATCAACTATTTCTTACTAATTCCTAATGCTATAAACCCAAATACAAATCCCTGCCTTTGACCAATGATTCTATTTTTCGGTCTGCTACTGATCGCTTTAGCATCCAAAACCCACAATCGGGATGAACCCACTTTACCCTTCCCTCACCAAGTTTTGTCTCTGCTTCTTCAATACGCTTAGCAACCTCGTCTGGAGTTTCGACAGTATTTACCTTTACATCTATTACACCAATCCCTATTCCAATCCGTGAATCAATTTGCGACAATGCAGCAAGATCGTCTTGTGGGCGATGCGCCAATTCCAAAACAAGATGGTCGCAATTCAAACTATTGAGAAACATAATTAGAGCATCCCAATTTCCTTTTTGAATGGACTGTCCGCCATAATTTCCAAAGCAAAAATGTACCGCCTTTTCGCACTGCACCCGATCCAATATCCGATTGATTGCTTTGCTTGCAATGGGTCCGTCTTCTGGGTTTCCGGTGATGTTTGCTTCATCAATCTGAATACACGCGCATGGCAATTCGGCCACCTGCTCGGCTATGGCATCTGCTATGGCAAGGGTCAAGCCTTCAAAATCATTGTAGTGTTATCAAATAATGTTCTGGCCAACATGTATGGGCTGGTAATCGTAAACTTAAAATTTCCATCAGCAACAGATGCAGCTCTGGAGCAATCTGAAAATAAATCGAGACTACCTTCTCCGATTTCTGCATCTACCACACCGGCTGGCTTTCTTCGAAAACTCATCTCTTTCTTTTTATTGAAGGCTTTTACATCGCTAATGCCAATCTCATTGCGTATGCCGCTCAGCCGTCGAGTGAAATATTCGATCATCCCATTTGTATCAGGATGGTTAACATCAAATCGATAAAGTTCGCCATCAGTTGGCAAATCAATACCCAGTCTTCGTTGGGTGTTAATTACAATTTGAGTCGCATCAATGATACTTTGCTCATTTGGCGCAACCTGGAGCCAATCGATTTGTGAATAGGATCCAACTGTAGTTGTAAGAATGCGAGGTGAGTGCTCTGGTCTGGCTTTCATAATTTATTGTTTTTATCTGGGCTTGTTAAGTACTGAATTTCATACTCTATTTTTCTATTATAAATATATTATTTCAACAGAACTTGTCAATACCTAAGTACTATCTGAACATTTTTAATC
>CAZDRA010000055.1:4285-8892 GCA_964507705.1 uncultured Roseivirgaceae bacterium
TCCATTTATGTATTAATTTTTAATGAGACAATATTTTCAAGATGATGCGTATGTGGAAACATATCAAAAGGTTGTACCTCTTCAATATTATAATTTTCTGTTAGTTTTATAAGATCTCTTGCCTGTGTTGCCGGGTTGCAGCTGATATAAACAATGCGTTTGGGTTTTGCTTCAATGATTGCATCAATGACATCGCTATGCATTCCTGCTCTTGGAGGATCAGTAATAATTACATCAGGCGAGCCGTGTTTTTCAAATAAATCCATGCTAAGTGTATCACTTATATCTCCATAAAAAAACTCACTGTTAGAAATATTATTTAGTGTCGCATTCTTCTTGGCATCATCGATAGCTTCTTTTATCAATTCTATGCCAACTACCTTTTGAGCTTGTTTTGCCATATAATTTGCTATGGTTCCTGTCCCGGTGTACAGATCATAAACAATTTCACTGCCATCCAGCTGAGCCATTTGCAAAGCCTTTGCATATAATTTTTGAGCTTGTTCTGTATTTGTCTGAAAGAATGATTTTGGTCCAATTTTGAATTTAAACTCATCAATTTTTTCTTCAATGGTTGGGTTTCCGGAATGCAGAATCAATTCCTGATCGTGGAAGGTTTCATTTTTTTTAAGATTGATTACATAATACAATGAGGTAATCTGGGTAAATTGCAGCTCTACAAAATCCATGACCAATGCTATGCCTTTATGGTCTTTTTCACCAAATTGTACAATAATCATTAGTTGACCTGTAGAACTTGTTCTGACAACCAAGTTCCTTAAAAGCCCAGTAAAATTATTTATGTTATAAAAACTTAATTGATGCTCGACGGCAAAATCCCGAATGGCATTCCTGATCTCATTGGAAGGTTCTTTTTGCAAATAGCAGTTTTTTATATCCACGATTTTATCAAACTGTCTGGGGATGTGAAATCCCAATCCATCCCTTTCAATTTTAACTTCAGATTTTACTTCCTCATGGCTTAGCCAGCGTTTGTTGCTAAAGGTAAACTCCAGTTTGTTTCGGTAATATTTGGTATTTACCGATGGAATAATTGGATTTACTTCTGGAAAATCGAATTTCCCTATCCGTTGAAAATTGTCGATGACCTGCTGCCGCTTGGCTTCGATTTGATATTGATAGTCGAGGTGCTGCCATTTGCATCCGCCACAAAGACCAAAATGCTCGCAAAAGGGTTCTACTCGTTGTTTGGAATATTCATGAAATTTTATTGCCCTTCCTTCCAGGTAACTCTTTTTCTTCCTAACAATCTTTAAATCCACCACATCACCGGGTGCGACACCGGCTACAAATACTGCCAAACCGTTAATTTGCGTGAAGCACTTGCCTTCTGCGGCAACCGTCTCAATACGGACATTCTCAAATATTTTATTTCTCATTCTCATATTTCGGTCGTAAAGTTAAACAATATCGTTTGAGAGGAGATTTCTTTTATCATAATTTGATGATTATGATTTAATTAAAAAAAGGTCATCTTGAAATGAAGAGAGAGGTCTAATGTTCCAATTGGGAAATTTGTGTAGGTCATTAAAATTAAAAAGGTAGAATTCATTCTACCTTTTTAAAGTGATGTTTATGAGATTTTTTTAAGATTCAAAATTTTCTTTATTCTCCAAAACATTGTAATAAGCGTAAAAATAGTTAATACAATACCAAATAGGTAGTTTTCATTTGCTGAATAATGAAGTAAAATGAAATAGAAGCTAGTTGTTGCTATTAATTCAATACACTGATAGACCAATTTATCATTTTTAGAAAACTTTATTGGGTAATATCTGAAAATTAATGTGACCACAGATATTAGCATAAATGAAACAACTCCAACTGAAAAAAACATAATTATAAAATTTAATTGATGTCGATAAATACATAAAAAAAGAGGATGATCTAAAACAGTATTTTTTATTAATAAATTTAATCAATAGTTCGTTAACGAACTATTGATTAGTAGACCAATTGTTAAATGCTTTTTTCACTTTGTTTTTAAACTATTTATTTTTATTATAATTTGAGGCGCAATTATTTAACTAAATGAAAAGGTTCGTTCTTATATCTGCACTGCTATTGTGTATGAGTTATCTCTCGCTTGCCACCCATATTGTTGGTGGAGAGTTTGAAATTCTTCATGTCGAGGGCGATCGGTATTTGTTTCGTCAGATTCAATATTTTGATGTTGTAAATGGTAATCCACAGGCCAAAGATTTACAGATAGTTGCTTCTGTTTTCAGAAAAAGAGATAATGTATTTGTAAGAACAATCAATTTAAATTTTAGAACAGAGAGCTTTGTACCTTATACCAATCCGGTATGTACAAATGCTCAACTCGTGACCAATAGAATTATTTATGAATCAGAAGTTATTTTAAATCCCAATTTATTTTCGGACCCTCAGGGTTATTACCTGGTATGGGAGCGTTGCTGTAGAAATAGCATTATTAATAATATTGTAAAACCTGATGAAACAGGACAAACTTTTTACCTGGAGTTTCCTCCTATCAGAAAAAATGGAGTAGCATTTCGTAATTCCTCTCCACAATTATTTCCTCCATTAAGTGATTACGCATGTGTAGAACGGTTTTACTATGTCGATTTCAGAGGGTTTGACCCTGATGGAGATTCGCTATCCTATAGTTTGGTAACACCATTAAATAGTTCTGAATTTGCTCCCTTACCAACACCAAAACCCGCACCACATCCATTGGTTAACTGGGCGTCAGGTTCAAATAATAATTTTCAAATACCCGGAAACCCAACCCTGAGAATAAATGCAAATGGTTTTTTAACTGTCACACCATCTCGAGAAGGACTATTTGTTTTTTCTATAAAATGCGAGGAATTTAGAAATGGAGAAAAAATAGGGGAGGTGGTGCGCGATTTTCAGCTTTATGTAATTGATTGCCCAGATCCCGGAACACCTCCGGAAATAGAAGTAAAGGAACCAAATACTGATTTTTTTGTATCTCAGGTTGACACTATCAAGTTGAAGGTGGATGATGATAAATGCTTTGATTTTAAAATTAAAGACAGAGATGGCAGTGAGACCATATCTATTCGTGCAGAAGCAGTTAATTTTGAGGCTAATCTGAATACAATCCTTTCTGCCGACATTGGTTACCTTGATCTTCCGGATGATACACTGGGTATCGAGGTATGTCTGCCCGATTGTCCATATTTGCAAAACGAGCCATTTATAATAGATATTATTGCCAGTGATTTTACCTGCCCGCAACCCCTTATGGATACCATGAGGCTTATTGTTCTGGTGGAACCACCACCAAATCAAGCACCAAAATTCATCGAACCTGTGCAGGACGTAATTACTGCTACTTATATTGAGGGGTCTATGATTGATATATCTTTCAAGGTAGAGGATAAAGATCTTGACAGTCTTTTGCTTTATATCGAAGGTGATGGTTTTGAATTGGCTGAATTCGGAATTAGTATTGATACTCTGGTATTTGAAAACGGTAAGATTGATTTTGATTTCAGTTGGGATACTGATTGCCAGATATATCCTTTTAGCACGAAGAATAATTTTCAATTGAAATTTTATGTTGAAGATGTCGATCAATGTGGCTTGGATAATCGTGATAGTATCACACTAAATATCACCATTGATCTTCCTGATAATAATTCACCGGTGGTGCTTATCGACAATGATGCTACCGATAAAGAATTGACAGTCAGGATTGAAGATAATTTGAGTTTTGATATCCGCGCTTTTGATGGTGACCCTACAGATTTATTGACGCTTGAAGCCATTGGAGTAGGATTTGATCTGGAAGCTGCAGGTATATTTTTTGAAAATATAACGGGAAACTCTAATGTTAAAAACCAGCTTGAATGGAATATTGGTTGCGATGATGTAAAGTTGTATTTAAAGGATCAATACGAAATCTATTTGATTGCTGAAGATGCAGATAAGTGTAAAACACCAAATGCTGATACTATAAAACTGACATTAAATATTTTGCCTCCATTAAATGATGCTCCCGAATTATATGTCAATGGAGAAATATTGAAAGATACTTTATTTGTTGATGCAGGAAATTTGCTTGATCTTAATATCACAGGGATCGATCCGAATGGAGATTCGATTTCTTTGAAGATATTAAATGATGGTATTTTGAACGAGTTGGGTATAAATTTTAATCCAAAATCAGGTATAGAAAATGTTTTCTCAGTTTTTAATTGGCAGACAGATTGTTCGCTATTAGCAGATAATTTTGAAAACGCCACCTATAATTTTACACTCCTGTTGCAAGATTACAAATGTTTGGTGCCATTGGCTGACACTCTGGATATGGTGGTGGTTATTAAAGATGAAAAAATAAATTACGACATATTACCGCCGAATGTCTATACACCAAACTCTGATCAAATCAATGAATCCTATTATATCCCAGACTTGCCAAAGAAAAATTGCGAGCGTCAATTTGAGGGAATTGTGATATACAACAGGTTGGGCAGAGAAGTATTTAGCTCAAACGAAAGAGAGTTTAATTGGTATGGTGAAGATCATCCCTCTGGCGTCTATTTTTATCTTATCAGCTACACAGATTTTAATATCAAAGGAACAATTTCTCT
>CAZDRA010000055.1:8992-13015 GCA_964507705.1 uncultured Roseivirgaceae bacterium
GACAAGAAATCAAGAGATAATTATTTTGAAATGCTCAAAATTGCATTGCTTAATCTTGCCTTGGTTGACTGGAATAATAAAAATTAATAGTGAATATCCAATAATATGCTAGGTGTCGCCAACCGTATTATTGGAACCACTTTTTCTACTTTGTCATAAAGTAATAGCTACCGCTCCCCACTGCGAAATCAACACTATTATCATCCTCATTAAGGAATTTGATATTGTTAGAATTATCAAAAAATTTGTCTTCATTGAATATTTCTGTTCCATCGACATTGATGGAAGAAAAGTTGAAATTGGCTTTTGGGACTTTAACAATTGAGGTCGTATTTGGAGGAATCACTACATTCATGATAAAACTGTTTTCTTCTATTTTCCAATCAATTGAAAGTTCGCCATAACCCGTTTTTTGAGATGCCCTGACCCAAGTCAGGTCACCAACCGGCATTGGGGCAATGATGCTTTTTTTATAACCCGGATTCTCAACATCAGGTTTCAGGCCTGCCAGATAACCAAAAATCCATTCCCCAATCCCTCCGAGAGCATAATGGTTTCTGGAGTTCATACCCTCCGGGCGTTCTGTGTCGCTGTTCCACAACTCCCACATGGTAGTAGCTCCCTGTTCGATCATGTAACCCCAGCTCGGATAAGTTTTAAGGTTGATCATTTTATAGGCTTTATCGTGGTGTCCATAATCTGAAAGCATGGGTAAAATAAACTGTGTTCCAAGGAAGCCGGTGCTTGGATGCCCATCTCTTTTTTCAACAGCAGTCAGAATATTCTCTACAATTTTTGGTTTTAGCTCGTCGGGTGTGATACCAAAGCCAAGCGGAAGCAAATTAGCAGTCTGGGTTTTCCCTTCATAATTTTGAGAATCCGTATCGAAATACTTGTGTTGATAAGCTTCAGCTACATCTTTTGCGAGTTTTCCATATTCTTTGGCATCATCTGATTTGCCCAGTACATCAGCAATTTCCGAAAGTAATTTTGATGAGTAAAAAAGATAAGAAGCACTGATGGGTTTTTGAGGAGATTTTACTGGTGCAATCCAATCAGCATAACCGAAGAATGTACTGTCAGGGTTTGACCAGATGTAAATATTATTGACGGCATGACTTCTCATAAATTCCACCCAGGCCTTCATTCCATTGTAATTTTCAGCAAGTATCCTTTTGTTGCCGGAAAACTTGTATGTCACCCAAGGAACAATCACCACGGCGTCACCCCATCCCGGCTTGGCAGGTCCGCTAACCACAATGGCAGGATTCACGTCGTACACATACCCACTCGAATCCTGACAGTCCGTAATGTCATGCAGCCATTTCTCATAAAATTGCGTCATGTCCATGTTGTAGTAGGAGGTAGGTGAAAATGTCTGTGCATCACCCATCCATCCCAATCGCTCATCACGCTGTGGACAATCTGTAGGCACGCTATGCATATTTCCTTTTTGCCCCCAGATAGTATTTTTGATTATTGTATTCATGAGATGATTAGAACTTTCGAACTTGCCAATCCATGGCGCTGAAGAATAAAATACAATTCCGGTAAGCGCATCTTTTGTTGGCTCACCGGGAAATCCTTCTATTTCCACATACCTGAATCCGGAATAGGTGAATTGAGGTTCCCAGATTTCCGTTCCTTCACCTTTCAAAATATATATATCCGTTGCTTGAGCAGAACGTAAATTCTCCTGGGCTACTGTGCCATCGTCATGCAGCAATTCAGCAAATTTCATTTTTATTTTTGTACCCGCCTTCCCGGAAACTGTGAGTTTACCCCAGCCCACCATATTCTGACCAAAATCAAATACATAGTTTCCATTTGGCACTTTAGTAACACTTTGTGCGGTTAATTCTTTTTCCATGCGTATTGGTGGTGCTTGTTGTGCCACAAGTTTAGATGTCCCGCTGGATGTAAGAGCTACATTTTTCCATGAACTTTCATCAAACCCGCCTATCTTCCAGCCGTCCTGATTCAATCGCGCATCGTAGTGTACCCCATCGTAGAGGTTGTTGAACATGATTGGAGATTCACTCCATTTCCATGATTCATCAGTGACAATAGTCTGAATATTGCCTGCCTTATCTTCGATCTCTATTTGTGCCAAAAGTTTCATGGGGCCAAAACTATATTGCTTACGTAGCGTACTGGCATTCTTTTTCCAACCAAGTCCTCCACTCCACCAGGCATTTCCAAGCATGGCTCCGGCAGCATTTTCGCCTTTTTGCAGCATCTCAGTCACATCATACACCTGGTATTGAAGTCGATTTTCGTAGTCGGTCCAACCTGGGGTAAGGATGTCGTTTCCTACTTTTTCACCGTTGAGATAAAATACATAATTGCCAAGACCTGTCACGAACAGCTTGGCTTTTTTTATGGTCTTACCAATATTAAATTTCTTTCTCATTATGATCGAGCGTAAAGAATCTTCCTTGTCATTTGTTTCGTTCCTGGAAATCCATTTAGCTTTCCAGTCAGAAAAATTCAAATAAGCCATCTCCCAGGAAGCAGTAGCACTAAATGCACTTTCAGCACCCTGGTTGTCCCAGTACTTTACTTTCCAGAAGTACATTTGTCCGGACTGAAGGTCAATTCCTGTGTAATCGACAAATATAGATTGGTCTGAAACCACCTTACCTGTTTCCCAAGCATCTCCAATATTTTTATCAAGATTTTCGATGGAAGTAGCTACTAAAACCTCATAGGCAGATTGCATTATTCCTTTTCCGATATCAGGCAATTTCCATGATAGCTGGGGGTGAGGTTTGTCAACCCCAATGGGGCTCTGTTGGTATTCGCAGATCAGGTTTAATGGAGCTGATATATTGCGCTTGTCAGTGCAATTGCTTAATAAAGAAATAATAGAGAGTAAAGCTAAAATCGAGTAAAGAAAAAATGGTTTTTTCATTTGGAATTGTTTATTGAAAAATGAACATAGATATTCATACCAATTTATATAATTTTGACTGCATATAATACAAATGAGGCTAATACCTAAATCACACTGTTTAGGTAAAAGTCTATTTTGAAAACTCCATTTGCCCATATAAATGAAAAGAAAAGAAGCCATTAAACTGATCGCAACTACTACTGCAATTACTGCCTTTGGATTATCCGGTGTAATAAGAGGTTCTAATCATAAATCAATTGATGATATGAAATTAAAAGAAAACATAAATCACGCTGCCTGTCAATGGTGTTACAATGATATTCCAATGGATAAATTTCTCAATGCTGCCAAAGACATTGGATTGAAAGGTATTGATCTGCTTGGCCCCAATGAGTGGCACTTGGCGATTGACAAAGGGATGACATGCTCTATGTCAACCGGAGATAAATTTGGTATTGAAGATGGATTTAATGATCCTACCTTGCATGATGCGCTTTATTATAACTATGCTAATCTAATTCCTAAAGCTGCCAACCTTGGAATTAAGAACATAATTTGTTTTTCTGGAAACAGGCATGGGTTGAGTGATGAACAGGGTATGGAAAACTGCACCAAGGGCCTCGACAGGGTCGTGAAATTGGCGCAAAAGTATGGTGTTTATATTGTGATGGAATTGTTGAATAGCAAAGTGGATCATGCCGATTATCAATGTGATCATACACCTTGGGGGGCAGCACTTTGTGAGAAAGTAGGTTCAGATCATTTCAAGCTGTTGTACGATATTTATCACATGCAAATCATGGAAGGAGATGTGATTGCGACCATTCAGAAATACCATAAGTATATTAATCATTATCACACCGGAGGAGTTCCTGGTCGACATGAGATCGATGAATCACAGGAATTATATTATCCGGCCATTATGAAAGCTATTGTCAGAACGGGGCATGAAGGTTTTGTGGCTCAGGAGTTTATCCCGACTTGGGATGATCCTCTAAAGGCTTTGGCAACAGGTGTGGAGATTTGTGATGTGTGATTTTCAGCTATGAGCCACGAATGCACGAATATTTATTAGTTTGCAACCTCGATTCATTCGTGTATTCGTGGCTCACCTACAAGCAGGCGTG
>CAZDRA010000055.1:13115-27257 GCA_964507705.1 uncultured Roseivirgaceae bacterium
TAGTTTGCAACCTCGATTCATTCGTGTATTCGTGGCTCACCTACAAGCAGGCGTGGCAGTTTATTCTTCAATATCCTGAATAATATCCTCCAACTCCTCAACCGTAGTTCTGAGTTTTGTTTTGCATTGTTTGATGAGTTCTGCGGCCCGTTTTACTAATGTGGATAGTTCATCGACATCCGGTTCTTCATTTTCTATTTTTTGAACAATTAACTCTATTTCTTCAAGCGCATTTTTGTAATTAAATTTCTTCTTGGCCATGCTATTTTTTCTTTTGTGACAGTAGTTTACTTTCTATTTCTAATCGTTTTGTAATGGTGTTGATTGTTGCATCCTTTTCCAGAGAATCTAACTTATTGATATTCACCCCATCAACTAATGTGATGCTGTATCCTCTTTTAAGAATATTAATGGGGTTTATTATTTCCAATTCCCTTCCAAGATGCTCTAGTTTATTTCCTTCTCTTTCTAAAAGTCTCGCTGGGTAATTGACGATCTTTTGCAAATTTTCTTCAAGTATATGTTCATTTTTATCCAGTAGTTTTTTACGACTATAATTTAGCGATTGTATTAACCCTGCTAATCCAATGTTTTCTTTATTTACAATAGCCTGAACATTTCTTTGCATTTGATAGATCACTTGATCCATTTTATTGTTTTCTTCAACCAACGAAAAATTTAGTCTATTGGCCAATTGGTCAAAATGTTCATTGAGTTTTTCTTCAAAATTCCTGGAGCCCATTATTATAAATTCTGCGACCGCAGTTGGAGTTTTCATTTTGGTATGCGCCACTAAGTCAGCAATGGTTTCGTCACGCTCGTGACCGATTCCGGTAACAATAGGCAATGGGAATTGTGCGATATGGCTACCCAGTTCATATGAATCAAAGCAATCTAAATCCGTAGCAGCTCCACCTCCCCGAATGATCACTAACAAATCAAAATCATCTAATTGGTCAAATACCAGGTGTATAGAATTGAGAATTGACAACTCGGCTTTGTTGCCTTGCATGGTAGAATTGAACAATCGAACATCAAAATGATAGCCGTATTCATTGTCATTGAGTTGATCCATAAAATCGCCATATCCAGCAGCAGACTCACTACTGATGACAGCAATTTTTTGGGGTACAAGCGGAAGGTCAATTTCTTTGTTCATTTCAAATACACCATCATCCTGGAGTTTTTGAATAATTTCTTGCTTTCTTTTAGCTCGCTCACCCAAGATGTATTGGGCATCTATATCTTTTATATTTAATGAAAACCCATAGATTTCATGGAACTGAACCGTAGCATTGAAGAGTATTTTCATTCCGGGTTTTAGATCCTGTCCGGTAATGCTTAAAAACCATGCGCTCAAATTCCGATAGGTGTATGACCAAATTGTGGCCCTGGATTTTGCCAATATGTTATCGCTATCCTTCTCCACCAATTCCAGGTAGCAATGCCCATTGCGATTGTGCCTCATTTCACCAATCTCAGCAACAACCCAATATGAGGGTTCTAAATTTTTAGCTAATACCTCACCAATGGTTTTATTTAGTGCTAAAAGAGAAAGGTGTTCCATTCAATAAATTGTTGAAATCAAATTTATTCAAATGTAAATTAAGTAATAAGAAAAGTGCTAAAAACTAAGCCTATTTTTTCTTAGTCAGTGGGATATTATAAATCAAAGTCGCCCCTACAAAACTATTTGATTCCAGAGGGATTTGTTCACCGGGAAGTGCTACAGGAATATTGTAATGATAGCTAAGCGCAAAGGTGAAATTATTTACATAAAAATAGACCGGTGCGGAAAAGCTATAGTTCATTATGCCGAATACGTTGTTTGTCGAAATAACATAATCTGTCAATTCATCACGATAAGTTTCATAGATTTTTTTTTCGAGTGTCAGATATCTGTCTCGATTATTTTTCCAAAGATACCTTATTCTCTTTTCTCCATATTCCCGAAACATAATCTGACGAATGTCATACCTTGTTTGTAGATTTCTCTCCGGATAAATCGGTGTAATATTATAAATGTCGGAATTTCCCATCAGAATGGATGCCGTTGGTAAAAAGACAAATCGGTCAATAAAACCCCAATTCTTTTTGGATATTTTATACATAAGATTTCCACGTAACCTATGTGCTTGCCCTTCGCCAAAAAGATATGAATAATCACCAGCTATTATCAATTTTCCAATTTCATAATAATTTGAGATATTCAAACTATTTGTAATTGGATAATAAATTAGCTCATCTGCATCTTTTGATTTGTTATAGAAATAATGATCAAAACTTATTGTATAACTCCACTTGTTATTCAAATTGCCCATATAGCCAATGGTAGTAATGGTAGGGTTATAATTGGGTTTTATTTCACTATTCCAGTACCCTGAGACATCAGCAAATATTCCGGTCTTGTGATAGTAAGACGCACCTATCCCAAACCCATGCTGCCGAATTCCAAAATTTCTTCCAGCATAGGTAATATTGCTGTTGTAGCCCAGTCTAAACGAAAATTGAGAATAGTGATAATCATTTCGTAACAGGCTGTCAATAAGATCAAAAATATCCAAAGAGTCACTGGCGAGTTCAAATTCCAGTTGATCCAATAAAATGGAATCACTTTTGAGGTAAGAATTTAACAGGGAATCATAATCTGTTTTTTTGGCAATAGTATTGAATGATAGTAGCAAACTACTAATTAATATTGGTATAAATAGTTTTACCGATATGCTCAAATCAATATAAATTTATGGGCAATAAGCTTTTTTTTGTATTCGAAGGTCTGCTATTATTACTTCCGGAAGTTTTATTAATTGTTGTTTCTATCTCTCATCATTTCACGCCTTTGCATCATTTTATCATTCTGATTTTGACGTTGTCTTTGGTGCTGAATTCTTTTCAATAACATTTGCTGAAAATCTATTTCCGCATTTTTTAGTTTATATAATTGCTTAGTCGAAATAACATCTGTCATTCGATTGGAATATTCTTTTTCGAGGTTCAATTGATTTTGCTTCAATTCCATAGATTTTCTCACCAGTTCTTTGCCTTGTTCATCTGTGAGATTTTCCATATCTACATCTTTCCTTTCAATTCTAAATTGCTTTCTGATAGCTTTTCTCTCCATATTGTACTCTCTATAAACAGGCCAAAACTTTTCTGCCTGATCGGGAGACAAGCCAAGCCTTTCAGTTATCAAGGCAATTCGGGCACTTTCTATTTTTTTCATGGCCTCTCTGTTTTGAGCATTAGCTCCAAAAGATAAAAGGGCAATTAAAATTATTATGCTTAATCGTTTCATAATTTAATGACTTAAATTTTTATAATAATTCTCCATCTATTCCATATTCGTCCAGCAACATTTCGATGTCACCATCATCCATATCCATATTTTGCATGATTAATCCATCTTCGTTAAAATCAAAATCAATCGTGGCAAGGTCCAGTTCTTCAATTATTTCCTCAGTCGAAATATCTGTTGTCACCAGGTAAGCTATCAGGTCTTCCGTTTCAATTTGAGATAACAAATCTTCTGCGTTTAGCTCGTTACCATTTCTATTTATGTTTATATAAAAGAAAATTAGAATAACAGCTAAAGCCGGACTTGCCACTTTCAATATCAGATTCCAACTGAAAGAAAAACCAAATACCTGTTTTTTAGTAACCCTATTTTGAATTCTTGTGGGCAGCTGATCAAAGTATCGGTCAGGTGTTGAATAAATATTTTTCTTTTTGATATCGTCGAGTTTCATTTTCTCAATTTTAACCTTTAGACATAACCAATTTAATAAGGTTTAATTTTGTTTTAAAAATTTTTCAATTTTTTTTACTGCATGATGATAATTGGCCTTTAAACTCCCAACACTGGTTTCAGTAATCTTTGATATTTCTTCATATTTCATCTCGTCAAAGTATTTCATATTGAATACAAGTCTTTGTTTGTTAGGTAATTGCAGCAGTGCCTTTTGAAGTTTCAGTTGTATTTCATCTCCGTCAATGTATGGTGAATTATCTATTTTTTCGGCAAGCTCATGTTGGACATCATGAAGAGGAAGAAAAAATTTGTTTTTCTTTTTGCGTAGAAAATTCAGACATTCATTAGTTGCGATGCGATATATCCAGGTATAAAGTTGCGCATCTTGTCTGAATTTGTTGATGTTTTTCCAAACTTTCACAAATACTTCCTGTACAAGATCATCAGCATCATCATGATCAATTACCATCTTTCTGATATGCCAATAGATTTTTTCCTGGTATTTGCGCACCAGCAAATTGAAACCATAATTGATGGTTTCGGGATTCCGCAGTTTTAAAAGTAATTCCTTATCGTCCAAAATAGAATCGATTTTGATGGTTTAGATATTGGAATTTGGAAAAGGTTTAATTCATTAAAATGATCAATTCAAATGTATAACTATAAGTTTATCTTCTTCACGACAATTGATTTTATCCCAATAGTTATATTATCTATGTAACTTTCACTTTATAATTCTTAAAATAGTTTAACAGGAAAAAGTCCTTTCTTTAAAGAAGTCTATAAAACATAGTCAACTTTTAAAATATTTTGGTATTAACCATGAGGAGTTAAAGAATAAAAAATTATTGTAAGCATGAAAAAAACAGTTGTAATAGGAGCTAGTTCCAAAACATCAAGATACTCCAATAGAGCCTGCATAATGTTGGATGCAGCAGGAATAGAATTTGTACCGGTAGGAGTGGATAATGGATATATACTCGATAAACAAATTTTTAATATTAGAAAAAAACCTATAGTTGAAGATGTGCATACTATATCATTATATATCAATTCATTAAGACAAAAGAAATTGTATGATTATATTTTGAGCCTAAATCCTAAAAGATTGATTTTTAACCCTGGAACTGAAAATTCTGAGTTAAAAGAACTTGCTGAAAAGCAAGGCATTGAAGTAGAAGAAGCATGTAATTTGGTATTAATCAGCACCGGGCAATTTTAAAAATTACTGAAATTGTTATTTTACATATATGGTCTCCTTAAGATTTTGCTAATGTTCTTTGTTTTATCTAAATTAAATATCCAAAAAATAATTTATTAAAACCTATGACGTCCAGGCAAAGCGTTCTTCTGATTTTAATACTTAGCATTGTATTTATATCCATATGGCTATTGACTGAAAATAATTCTTCCAATAGCAATGCTGGTGTAAATAATATGGATCTTCCGAAAGAAATTAGTTTCAATTTTCATGTAAAACCCATTTTGTCTGACAAATGCTTCGCATGCCATGGACCTGATGCAAATAAAAGAAAGGCTGGTCTAAGACTCGATATTGAGGATGTTGCAAAAGCAGAGTTGGTAGAAAACCCCGGGAAATTTGCAATTGTTTCCGGAGAAGTAAAAAATAGTGAACTGGTATCAAGAATTTATAGTGTCGATGAAAGTGTGATGATGCCTCCTCCTGATTCTCATTTAAAAGTAAATGAGGAACAGAAGGCAATTCTAAAAAAATGGATTGAGCAGGGTGCCAAATATCAACCACATTGGGCATTTATTCCTCCCCGTGAATCGCCGATTCCCAAGGTAGATAACACAAGCTGGATAAATAATGAAATTGACAATTTTATAGTCAACGAGTTGTACCAAATTGGTCTGAAGCCATCCGAAAAAGCATCCAAAGCTAAATTAATCAGAAGAATAAGCCTAGACATTACCGGACTTCCACCAAACTCAGATGACCTTGAAAAGGCTCTGCAAAATGATTCGGAAGATTACTATGAAGATATGGTGGATTATTATCTTGCAAAGGATGGCTATGGTGAAAGAATGACAAGAGAGTGGCTGGATGTATCGAGATATGCCGATTCGCATGGATATCAAGATGATAGTTATAGAACAATGTGGCCATGGCGAGATTGGGTGATTGATGCCTTTAATAAAAATATGCCATATGATCAATTCCTAAGCTGGCAGATAGCAGGTGATTTGATGCCCGATGCCAGTAGGGCCCAGATATTAGCAACTGCCTTTAACAGGAATCACCCAATTACCCAGGAAGGTGGCGTAATTGACGAAGAATACCGATCGACATATGTGAGTGACCGCACAAATACACTTGGAAAAGGGATTCTTGGTATCACGCTCGAATGTGCTAAATGTCATGACCATAAATTTGACCCTATTTTACAAAAAGATTATTTTAGTTTGTACGCCTTTTTTAATAATGTAAATGAAAAAGGTTTGCAGATGGACGCGGTCCAGGCAAAGAATAAAAAGTACTATGCCGATGCACCATTTATAAAAATCAATGATGATGACCTGGATGGCATACTCTCTTTTATTAATAAAACTGATACAGGAAATTTGAATGTCATGGTAATGAATGATTCTACCAAGCGTGAAGCTTTTGTACTATTGCGCGGAAATTATGACTCACCTTCAGATACTGTCAAACCCTCAACTCCCGCATCTATTTTGGAGTTTTCGGATGATTATCCTAAGAACAGGTTAGGTCTTGCCAAATGGTTAACGGACAAAAATAATCCACTGACAGCCAGGGTATATGTAAATAAGCTTTGGGCAATGGTATTTGGTAGAGGTATTGTATTGACAATAGAAGATTTTGGTAGTCAGGGAGCTTTGCCAACCCATCCTGAATTATTGGATTGGCTGGCATATAAATTTGTCGAACATGACTGGGATATTAAGTATATTTTGAAAATGATGTTAATGAGTGCCACATATCAACAGTCTTCTACCTTTACGGAGGACAAAATTAAGGTTGATCCGGAAAATATTTATCTGGCAAGAGGTCCAAGATTTAGGCTGGGGGCTGAGGAAATACGAGATTATATACTTACCACCAGTGGATTGTTGAATGATGAAATTGGTGGCCCAAGTGTAAAGCCATATCAACCCGCCGGACTTTGGGAAGAAACCAATGCCGGAGGTAATCGTGGGATATTGACAAGCTATGTTCCCGATACAGGGGATAAGCTTTATCGAAGGTCATTATATACTTTTTGGAAAAGGACTTTACCACCTCCTTCCATGACCATTTTTGATGCGCCAAATCGTGATTTGTGCGAAGTCAGAAGGCAGAAGACCAATACTCCCTTGCAAGCACTTGCTATGCAAAATGACATTCAAGTACTGGAAGGTGCAAGGGTTTTGGCATCGAATGTAATTGAAGAAGATTCTGGAGATGTTGTTAAAACCATATTTAAAAATATTCTTATCAGAGAGCCAAGTGAAAATGAACTTGAAGCGCTCCATGTTTATTATAAAACATTCCTGGATAAATTTGAGGAAGAATCTGAAGATGCGGAAAAATTACTTTCTGTCGGTCAAGATTCAACTGAGAATTCTAAACCGGCTGAGACTGCTGCACTGATGATGGTAGCACAAGTACTGTACAATCTTGATGAAACAATAACTAAGGAATAAGATATGGGTACGAAAGAAAATGTTAGCAAAGAAAAACTGAACATTAACAGGAGACACTTCTTTTCAAAATTGAGTGTCGGCCTGGGAACCTTGGGTCTTGGGTCATTGTTGATACCTGACTTATTCAAAGGAGGTTACACTGGTTTAGATCAAGAGATGCTTAAGCTTGGCGTGCCACACTTTGCTCCAAAGGCAAAGCGAATTATATATTTATTTCAGGCTGGAGCACCATCGCAGTTTGAATCATTTGATTACAAACCTTTGCTTAGCGAAAGAATGGGCGAAGATCTTCCCGAATCCATCAGAAAAGGACAACGGCTTACCGGAATGACTTCCAATCAGGAAAAATTTCCACTTGTAGGGTCATATTCAGGTTTTTCTCAATACGGGCAAAATGGCACCTGGGTTAATGATTACTTTCCAAACACAGGAAAAATTGTCGATGACATATGCATTATCAATAGTATGCATACCGAAGCCATTAATCATGATCCTGCTATCACATTTTTTCAAACAGGTAATCAAAATTCAGGAAGGCCGAGCATGGGTTCCTGGATGAGTTATGGCTTGGGAAGCGAAAATCAAAATCTACCATCCTTTGTTGTATTGACTTCTCGTGGAAAAGGCAATAGCCAGGGTTTGTACTCCAAGCTTTGGTCGAGTGGATTCCTGGATTCAAAATATCAGGGGGTATTGCTTCGCTCCGGCAAAGATCCCGTATTGTACCTCAATGATCCAGAAGGTATGTCGAGAAATGACAAAAGATTGATGCTGGACGAGATTGTTGCATTGAACAATCAGCATTACGAACAGGTAGGTGATGATGAAATTCAATCAAGAATTGCTCAATATGAAATGGCTTATCGAATGCAAATGTCTGTGCCAGAGGTAATGGACATAAAAAAAGAGCCGGAGTCAATAATAAAAATGTATGGAGCTGAGGCTTTAATTCCCGGAACATTTGCAGCCAACTGCCTGCAGGCAAGGAGGCTAGCGGAAAACGGCGTGAGGTTTATTCAACTTTATCATCAAGGCTGGGATCAACATAACAATTTACCTGGAGAAATGTCAAAGCAGGCTATGGACGTAGATCAGGCATCAGCTGCATTGGTATTGGATTTAAAGCAAAGAGGGATGTTGGATGACACACTGGTGATATGGGGAGGAGAGTTTGGCAGAACAAATTATTGTCAGGGGAGATTTCGCCCCGATAATTATGGCAGAGACCATCACCCAAGAAGTTTTAGTATTTGGATGGCCGGGGGAGGAATTAAAAAGGGCATTACCTATGGGCTAACGGATGAATTTGGATACAATATCGTAAAAGATCCAGTACACGTTAATGACTTTCACGCCACGTTGCTGCACCTTATGGGTATCAACCATGAGCAACTTACCTTCAAATACCAAGGAAGGAGATTCAGGCTGACAGATGTGGCAGGCAATTTGGTTCCAGGGATATTAGCATAAAATATGAAGACAACTTTTTTAAATAAAATCCTTGACCTTGGTATTTATGCGTTGGTCATACTTCTTTCTTTTTTACTGGTTTTTGAGAAGTTCGTAGCATTGCCAACCCTTGTTAGTTGGCTTGGGCATTGGCATCCTTTGATACTTCATTTTCCGATTGTCTTAATTTTGGTCACCATAATTCAATACTGGAGAAAGGACACTGAAATCTATTGGTATTTGTCCTTCACAACTTTGGCTACTCTTGTCACTGCAATTACCGGATTGATACTAAGTCTGGAAGGAGGGGACAAGGGTGGAGTTCTATTGACTCACCAGTGGCTGGGTGTTTCGGTGGCTTTTATGATGACCTTCTGGTATTGGATTTTTCAAAGCCCTAATATTCCAGTTTTTTATTATAAAATTTTACATGGCAGTTTGGTTGTGCTAATTGTTGTTGCAGGACATTTTGGAGGCATGGTTACCCATGGTAGCGATTTTTTGGCAATAAATTTATCTGGTGATAATGATGATATTACCCTTCCCGATAATCCAAACATTTATTCTCATATTGTTCAACCTGTGCTCAATAAGAAATGCGTTTCTTGCCACAACGAAAATAAAGCAAAAGGAGAATTGGTGATGACAGCATATGCTTCTTTGATAAAAGGAGGAGAATCTGGGAGTGCTTTTGATATGGGTGATTTAGAAAATAGTGAGATGCTAAGTCGAGTTTTTCTGCCATTGGAGCACGAAGACCATATGCCGCCAAAAGATGAAAAACAACTCAACGACCAGGAATTGAGTATTTTGAAAGCATGGATAAATCAAGGAGTGCCAAGTGAATTATATTATAATGATTTAGATGAGCATATTGAGCTTTATGAAATAGTAAAATCGAAAATCGAAGATAGCAAATCAAGTGCCTGGGAGGATTTGCCAGAGATTTCTGATAATCTTATCACCGAATTATCATCTGAATATTGCACAATAAAGAGAATGTACAACAACTCCAACGCACTTCAGGTGCTGGTATTTCCACATAGTACTTATAGCTCTGAATTGCTTTTAGGTCTCAAGTCCATTGCTAAGAATATTGTAGAACTGAATCTGAGTAATTTACCACTCGGGTCACAAGATTTAATGATTGTCGGTACGTTTTCGAATATAGAATTATTGAAATTGAGTAATACTCCAATAACTGACGATGATATTCAGCACATTACCCGGCTGGATAAATTGGCATCTTTGAAAGTATATAGTACTCACCTGAGTGATGAGGCCATTGATCAGTTATCATCCTTGCAGGGTCTGGACAATTTATATATTTATAATACAAAAATCACCACTAAGGGTGTGGCTGAGTTAGGGGTTAAAAAAGAAGGATTGAATGTAATTTCAATTTCTGAAAAATCGTTGAGTTTCAAATCAGTACTGCCCGCACCAAAACTATCTCCGGAGATAATTTTTTTCAACGAACCATTCTATGCAAAATTAATTCATCCTTTAAAAGAGATTGATTTCCATTATTCCGAAGATGGATCAACTCCAGACGAAAATTCTCCCAAAATTACAGACAGCTTATTGATTGATGATAATTTTACCATAAAATATTTTGCTTCAAAAGCAGGGTGGGAGCAAAGCACAATTGATTCTGTAACATTTATAAAATCTTCCATAAAACCCAAAGATTTTAATTTAAAATACCCTCCGGATCAAAAATATTTGGGCATTGGCAAGTCATTGCTTTTTGATTTGGAAAAGGGATCGGTTGATTTTGGCGATGATGATTATATGGCATTCAGAAATAATCAATTTATTTTGAATTGCGAGCTTGAAAAAGAAATACCCCTAAAAAGTGTTTTATTAAGCTCTTTGGTTCATACAGCACCTCATATGTTCCCTCCTGCAATCATTCAAATTTATGGAGGGCAGGAAAAAAACAACTTGAAGCTCTTGGGATCATTGAAACCCAGGCAACCCAAATCAGACCAAAATATCCATTTTGCGTATTATGATTGCCAGATCACTGGAGAAAATGTAAAGTTCTTAAAAATTGTAGTTAAGCCACTTTCAAAAATGCCTCCTTGGCATGATGCCAAAGGAGAGCCCGCTTGGTTTTTTATTGATGAGGTGGTATTGAGATAGATAAGTAAATACCCATCAATGACATATTAGCTGCAATCAATCATTTTACTTTATTATTGTCGTAATATCTCAATTTCGTTTGAAGTCTGCTCATCATTGTTGCAATCCTATCCGCCTTGGTTTCGTCAGTTTTTGCACCGTAAATCCAATCAATATAAGTCTTTCGTTCGCCTTCCGTAAATGCCATAAATGTTTCATAAAGTATTTTGGATTCTTGTTCAAAACAAAGTAGAATTTCCTCAGGTATTTCCAGCAATGACTCATCAGAATAAAGAATGACATTTATATAATCTCCTGCTTGCTTTTTAATTATTTTTCGAATTGCTGCTTTCACAGGAAGAAATAGTCTCTTGTTTCCCATTGGCATTAGCTTGTATTGCTTCAACTCATAATTATCGATAAACCCTTTGACTTTTACCCAGCCAAAAGGGTTGTTTTTATTTTGTGATATTTCCGGTATTTCCACATATGTCCAACCTCCTTTTCCGGGAAATTTCTTCATCAAATATTTTGCATTTACCAGAGAATCTTCTTTTACCATTTCGAAGTTTAAAAGATTGAAATGAAAGTTAAGTTAAAAATTGAATTCATCCGACTATTGGCTGATTGAATCAGGGCAATTGGGCTTAAATAAATAGATTTGTAGCAGAACCAATTCAATTTTATTAAGGGAATCTCTATTAATTCATTCCCACCTGCCTTCCGTAGGCTGGCAGGCAAGGAAAATTCATGAAGCCTTATCGGGATAAGTCAAGAAAAATTTCATTTGAACATTCAAAAAGATTGAATGTAGTGGAGTAGAGTTAACAGGATGATATGCATTATTTGGTTCTACCAAGAATTAATTGAAAACAGCCAATCACTAATAATCTATCCAATTAATTTAGAATATGATGGTCATCCTGAACCTGCCTACCAGTCAGGCAGGTTCATTTCAGGATCTGTCAATCAGAACAAAAAAGCTAAAATTTCCCCTTTGCCTTTCCCATTATAATTTCATTCAAAATCCATGGACAGCAGGTTATGCTCTGTTCTGTTGAAGGTTTCTCTTCATATAATTATGTATAGTAGACAAAAAGCCTGCAGTTAGGTATTTAAAAACAAATATTTTACGGAAAAAGTAAGAAAAGTTCCTTAGCCCGATAATAGATTTATCTTTCGTTGAAATCTTGATCCCCATTATTGGGCTATACCTTATTTAAGGTATTTAGAGCTAAATATCAGATAATCAATTCCTTGTTTCCTATATCGCATGAAGGATAGAGGTTAATATTTTTTCTTCAAAATATTAAATGGTTTGATCCATACATGTTAAAACTAGAGAAAAATTATTTGTTTCACTCAAAATTTATTAAGGATTGTTGCTAAACTTCTGTAACCACTTTCTTGAAGGGACATTTGGCAATCATAAACTCTGTATTCGGTGAATGAATAATTTATCATTGACATGGATTCAGCCGACTACAAATAGTTCCATTTTATGAGTACAGAATTTATTCAATATTGGAGCAATCTAATCTGTTTGCCCTTCATATTTTTTAATCCAATCTACTACCTTAGTATCCAAATATTTATTGCGCATTGGTCGATACAGCATGGAATTAGCTGCATTGTCATTTTTAAAATGCTTACCTACCTTATCCCACTCAAGCTTTCTACCCAATTTTATTGCAAGTAGTCCCATATTGGTGAGCCTGTAAACATTGTGCCCAACTTCAAGTGGCTCCAGAGATGGTCGGTTTTCTAATATTGAATTGATAAAATCTTCTTTATCAGTGGAGATATTTTCAAATTCAGTCTGCACTTTTTCACGTAAAATAGATTTATCGCTAACTTCTAAAGGTTTACCAAAAATAGCTTTGATCCAGCCATTTTCTCCTTCAAATTTCACATAAGGTTCATCGATAATATATTTTAGGGTTAGTCCGTCAGAAAATTGATAATTAAGCTTAAACGATTCGATGGTATTCCAAATTCCCTTTGTGAAAATTCCATTTCCTTCTACTGATATAGGTGTTTCCAATTCTTTATTCATTCCCCAGAGCGCAACATCTATTAGGTGGGCACCCCAATTTGTAATCATACCATTGCAATAATCATCGATTCGCATCCAGCCGGGGCGAACATTGTAGTTGTGTCTATCATGTACACGTTTGGTTGTATATGGTGCATGAAAAGCTGGTCCGAGCCAAAGGTCATAATCAAGCTCTTCTGGTACAGGTAAAGTTGGTTGAGGTCCGGGAGCTGAACCATTTAGGGGTATGGTACACCTACTACCACCTGTTTGAGGTCTCCAATGACACCATTTCTCACTAGCCCTACTGCTTTAGAAAAGTTAGGTTTTGTTCTAAACTCACTATCCAAACGATGATGTACATTATTCTGATTGACACTATCAACCAAAGCCTGGCTGAAGTTGATACACAATGTTAGTGCCTTTTCCATTGAAACATGTTTGCCCGCCATGGCTGCAGCAATTCCTTGAGGCACATGCCAATGATCAGGTGATGATATCATTACTGCATCGACACTTTTATTTTCCAGTAGTTCCCTGTAATCATTGTAAGATGTAACTCCGTTATGTTTTTCTCCTTTTTGTTGACTATATTTTTTGTCAATGATGTCAACTGCTTGTTGCATTCGCCAATGATCAGGATCTGTAACGGCAATAACCCGTACATTGCTCATGTGTAAATATTGTTTCAGGTTGACATTTATTGCCTGTCTTCCGGTAGCAATCATTCCAATATTTATTTGATTGCTGGGGGCGTTTTTACCCAAAACTGATGCAGGTATAATTGTAGGAAGGGCAATAGTGCCAATTGTTCCTATAGCACTTTTTTTCAAAAAATTTCTACGGTTCGAATCCATTATATTTGATTTAAATTATTACTCAAGTTCCTTTATCTTAATATTTCTGAAATGTACAATGCTGCCATGGTCTTGTATTAATAGATGTCCCTTGGGTAATACACCAAAGTTTTCAATATCTTTAAACTTGCTTGCCGCAATCTTATCTTTAAAGTCAGCACCCCCTCTTTCATACTCCAATATTTTATGACCATTAAGCCAATGTTCTACATGACTTCCATTGCTCAAAATCCTACTTTCATTCCATAAGCCTAGTG
>CAZDRA010000056.1:0-9653 GCA_964507705.1 uncultured Roseivirgaceae bacterium
TATTCTCTTAAAAAACGGACATGTATTCGATCCGAAAAATGAAATCGATGGTATATTGGATGTAGCAATCACTGAGGGTAAAATCTTCCGTGTTGCAAAAGATATATCCGGTTCCCAAGCAAAAAAAGTAATAGACGCCTCAGGTATGTATGTCTGCCCTGGACTAATTGACATTCATACCCATGTATTTGTCGGTAGCATACCTGGTAAATTTGCAGATGGGTCAAATAGTCTTTCTCCTGATGATTTCACATTACGTGCGGGCATCACCACTGTTGTTGATGCGGGAACTTCCGGGTGGCGGAATTTTCCAAAATTTAAAGAGCAGGTTATTGATCATTCCAAAACCCGGATTTTGGCATTCCTGAATATTGTAGGTTCCGGCATGACGGGTGACGATCAGCAGGAAAATATTACAGACATGAATGTGAGCCAGACTATCAAGTGTATAAATGAATATCCTGATATTATCGTGGGTGTTAAAATAGGTCATTATACGGGAAATTTATGGACGCCTTTTGATCGGGCATCCGAAGCTGCCAAACGAACAGACCGACCGATGTTTGTGGAATGTCATCTCCCCCAATACACCCTGGAAGATCAATTGGATCGCATGAGACCCGGAGATATTATTACACATTCCTATGAAAAGATATCCGAAAGATCCAGTGTAATCGGAGAAAATGGCCTGGTGCTGCCCCTGGTTTTTCAAGCAAAGGAGAAAGGTGTATTGTTTGACGTTGGCCATGGTGGTGCAGGCTTCTGGTTTAGTGAGGCAATTCCTGCACTCGAACAGGGGCTAGTACCCAATTCTTTTGGGAGCGATTTGCATCGGTTCAGCATGAATTCTGGAATGAAAGATATGCTCAATATCATGTCTAAATACATGGCAATGGGTATGGAAGAAAAAGACATTTTGTTACGGGCAACCTGGTATCCGGCAAAATCCATCAAAAGGGAAGACTTGGGAAATCTCGGCGTAGGCACAGTTGCTGATGTGGCAGTGATAAGTGTTAGAAATGGGTATTTTGGCTATGTTGATGCAGGTAAAAACAAAATCACCGGCAATAAAAAATTCGAAGCAGAGCTTACCATTCGTGCCGGTAAAATCTTATGGGATCTAAATGGTATTTCGGCAACTCCATTCGAACTAAAATGAATACACTGAATAAGATTTTCGTTTGTGTCTTGATATATCTGATTGGTTGTCAATCACCTTCTCACTTACCTTCTCCGGATCTGGATAATGGAGGGATTTATCTTCCGGATGGTTTCACGGCGTTAGTTGTGGCCGACAGTGTTGGAAGAGCCCGGCATCTTGCAATCAATCATAATGGAGATATTTACATCAAACTAAGATCATCAGATACCATGAGGGGAGGGATCGTTGCTTTGAGAGATAATAACGGTGATGGGAGAATGGATATCAGGAAGAGATTTGGGGGAGTACCATCAGGAAGCAGAAATTATGGTACTACCATGACTATCCATAACGGGTACATCTATTATAGTTCGGCTCTGGTGCTTTATCGTCAAAAACTAACACCTGATTCATTGGTGCCAACCGGTCCACATGAAGAAGTGTTGGTCGATGATCACTCGCACGGGGTGCACTGGCATATAACAAAACCTGTTTCATTTGATAATGACGGATATATGTACGTGCCTTTTGGAGCGCCTTCAAATGCTTGTCAGACGTTGGATGAATCACCAAACGGAGCACCTGGAGGTATCGGAATAGACCCCTGTCCGGAATTGGAGTTGCATGGAGGAATATGGCGTTTTGAAGCAGATAAAATTGGATTAAGGCAAAAGGATGGATATAAATTTGCTACCGGTTTAAGAAGTGTTGTTGGTATGGATTGGCATCCGGTGGATAATCATTTATACATTATGAAGCATGGCAGGGACAATTTGCACAGCCTTTTCCCTGACCGCTTCAGTGCCTGGCAAAATGCAGTGTTGCCTGCTGAAGAGCTTATTCGCGTTTCTGAAAATGTCAATTACGGATGGCCTTATTGTTATTATGATCAAATAAAAGAAAAAATGATCCTGGCTCCGGAATACGGTGGAGATGGAAATATCACTGAAAGATGTAAGGAAATGGGTCTTCCTGAACTTGGATTTCCTGCCCATTGGGCACCAAATGATTTACTGTTTTATCGGGGCAATCAATTTCCTGAGCGATATAGGTATGGAGCATTCATTGCCTTTCATGGCTCAACAAATCGAGCTCCCTATCCCCAGGCTGGATATTTTGTAGCTTTCGTACCTTTTGCAAATGGCAGAGTTACAGGGCAATGGGAAATATTTGCAGATGGTTTTACAGGCATAGACCCGGTTGTAAACACCAGTGATGCTGCATATCGACCCGTTGGGTTAGCTGAAGGACCAGACGGCACATTGTACATTACAGAATCAAAACAAGGTAAAGTGTGGCGCATAATGTATAGTGGGGATCGCAATAAATTTAATCCAAGCCAACTAGTCTCCATGGAAAATAATAAAACTGCTTCACATATAAGAACACCTGACGTCATCGAAGATAATTTACAGAAGAACCTATCTCAGAGTGAGCAACTTTATAACACTTTCTGTGGTTCATGTCATCAAATGAATGGGAAAGGTGCCTTGGGTTATTTCCCTCCTTTGGTTGCTTCGGAAACTAGACTTGGAGATAAAAATAGATTAATTGACATTGTGCTCAATGGAATGAATGGAGTTATCGAAGTAAAAGGAGAATCTTACAATGGAGTGATGCCATCATTCAATTTTTTAGGCGATGAAGAGTTATCCCAGATACTGACCTATATTCGGCAGCATTTTGGCAATAATGCCAGCCAGGTAAGCAAGGGAGATATCCAATCTATCAGACTGGATAATTTGTGATCATCCTGTGAAGTCTCATTTAAAAAAGTAATATGTTCCCGACGGGTTCATTTTTTATCTCCGTTTGTTTTTGACCTGAATACAGCCCAAACTGAGCGACCCAATTGCAACTTATTAGCCAAGTTTTCAATAATTACTCCATGAGTTTATCCACCCAAATTGGACTTGACCAAGCCATTTGTCCGTTCGCTTGAATTACTCGTACATAATACCAATTCACATCTCCCTGTTTTTCAGACGTATCCGTAAACTCAAACTGCGATGAATAGTGATCTGAAAATACCACCGGATGAATAATGAAAGACTCGGCAGGAAACTCTCCGGTAAAAAATACAGCATTATTTTTCGTCAACTCCTTCAAAGTTTTTGAAACCTTCATTTCCACAGGCTTTTGCAAATTTAGAGATATTTTAGTTTCAGGATTCCCTGAAATTCGAAGTACAACAGCATTTGTCGGATTTTCCATGAAAGCTTGTTTTCTTGAAGTAAAAGTTTCTACAGAAAATCCATTGTTCGTTTTGTCTGTAATTTGATTTCTTTTCGTTTCAGAGAAGGGGCCCGACTGAAAACAAGGATAAACATCAATGAGTTTTCCATTGGAGATTTCAACATTCGCCTCCCAGTCACAAATACGTGAAAGATTAAGATCGCTCCATGGTCCCCATCCCATTTCAATGCGTACCAGAACCGGTTGATTCCAGGAAGATGCATTTACTTTTTTATCAATTGGGAATTGTCTTTTTATGATACGATTATTTTTCAATACTTCGATTCGGTCAATCTTATCCCATCCTGAAGCACCTATGGTGATTTCTCTTTTTTTGGTAAAGGAGACATCCTCACCCATCACATGACCATTTAATCTAAAATCGAGTTTAATTCGATCTCCTGAAACAGCATACGTACGGCGGGCTTTAATGGCATCAAATATTGATTTTCTTGATAGATCTTTAGAGAGCACAGCAACAAGCCCCTGCCCATAC
Source organism: uncultured Roseivirgaceae bacterium (assembly GCA_964507705.1). Classification (GTDB taxonomy): domain Bacteria; phylum Bacteroidota; class Bacteroidia; order Cytophagales; family Cyclobacteriaceae; genus JAAUQL01. The sequence continues at coordinate 3,873 of CAZDRA010000056.1, forward strand.
GCTCCCGGATATCCAAGGTGATCATCCGTACTGGCAACTACACCAACCCGATGCCCTGATGCCAGCGCATCCTGTAGTGTATTTTTAACCCAACGACCACCCATAGAATGTCTTATATAAGGAAATGGGCCATCTGTACTCTCGGCGTTTCCGTGCTCAGAATAAATTTCCAAAACCGGTGATACCTCAGTATCCAGAAAATTGAAATTTGCGCCCCTCCGACCCTGAAGGTAACCCGGATGATGAGGAATGATCAATATCCCATTCTCTTTGGCGTATTTCTGTAAGGATTCCAAATCAGGGTAAATTTCCAAAGGGAGATCATCTTCTCTGGAAAACAGGCAATAATCTCCGTAGTAACTGGAGTGCCATTCAAACCCTGAAAATGTGATAAACGATCCAGGATCATTGTAAGATGCTGTTATCCTTTGAACATCTTGCCATTGTTCGGCAGTTCTCTTAAAACCATTCTCCCAGTGAAGCTGCCTGTTTCCTTCCATCATTGGTATATCATGCCATTGAGCATGGGGAGTTAATGCATAGAAATCCAGGTGGCTCCGGGCGATATCGAACGAGCGTTGAAGAGACCCTTTGGCATATCCTACACTATTATGGTTGTGTATGTCACCGAAGTAAATATTGAAAGCTTTGGAAGTAAATTCCGCTTGAGGTTCTTTTACATTGCAATTCATCAAAATCAAGCTGAAGGAATACAAAAAAATCTTTTGTACTCTATTTCTTATACTCTTTTGCGATGTCATTTTTTGCCTACTCATAATTGGGAAATAATTCTAAATCTGCAATTTTATATAAAAAAGATCGGAATGATTTGAATAAAGGTGAATATAATTACACACTTCAATTGATCAATTCGAATCATGGAATGAAGCATCAGTAGCTATGCCTTACTCAATAAATTTATGCTTGTTGTCTACCTTTGCATTATTCTTTTAGCCATAATGAAGTTCGTTATTTTTCCTGCCACGCTGGCCACTACCGTCTTACCACATAGTTCAAGAGGTGGAGGGTTATAATATATTTCCATAGCCTCACAAAACTTGCTTAACCCAAAGTATTAAACTCAACCTTTTAAAACGGATACCCGATACCGATAACAGGGGCCCAAATCAACGTTTTGTACTGCCAAATCCAACGAGAGCCTTCAGGTACTATTGGAATGCGCATGACAACGCCGGCATCTAATCTTAGCACGAGATAATTCAAATCTAACCTCAACCCTAATCCTGAAGTAACATAAGTATCTTGGAGAACTTTATTCCACCTTATCTCTCCTCCCGGTCTCTCTGGGTCCAGCTTTGACAACCAAACATTTCCCATATCTGTAAAGATGCCTAAATTGAGTTTCCACATTAAGGGCATCCGGTACTCTATGTTAAACTCTAATTTAATATCACCAACTTGATTTACCTCGGCTTCATTTAGTTGCAAATACCTTCCAGGGCCAATAGTTCTAGCACTAAAGGGACGTAAGCTATTGGCACCGCCAGTAAAATATTGTTTAATGTAGGGCATATACTCACTGTTTCCATAAGCAAATCCAATACCCATAATATTTCTAAACACCAATTGATGCGTTTTATTGATATGCCAATTTGCTACAAACTCAGAGTTGATACGGGTAAACTGGTTATACTCTAGCCCTAAGAATTTCCGCTCACCACTAGGCGTATTACTTAAGATACTCTTGAATAAATTAATCGTATTGCCTGAAAATTCAACTCTTCCTGTATAGTTGATGTCCCAACGTTTTAATGTTGTTGCTTGCTTTCTATAGTTAAATTCGTAGTGCGACCCAACCAAAAACTGATCAACTAACGTAACCGCTAACAAGGGGTTTGATTCTACTAATTCTTTAAATTTTTGTGTTGGATTTTTTATACTACTCATTGTCACATCCAATAAACCCACATTGTGTGTGATTCTGTGCTTGGGTTTCCAGGACCAACCATACGTAGCATTGATGGCGGTTAAATCAAAGTAATCTTGCCGGACATTAAACTCAAAATTGAGTTTATAAAACTGTTTAGGCAGGCTATAATTATGATTTATAAATTTAAATGGCGGTCGTAACAAAGGTTTTGACAATGTTGACCGAAGAGAGAATCCAAAAGAATTGGAAACTCTTTCTTTGTTCAGGCCAGTAGGAAAATCGTAATACATATCCCCATTAACAGTTAGGTTTTCTGCCCCGCTAAACAAGTTGAGTTGGCGAAATGTAAACCCAATCGACGGGCCAATGTACCCTGTATTTTTGTAATTACCCCTAATGTTAAATTCAATGTTTGTGGCATCAAGTACGCTTAGGTTGATGAGTGGATTTAAAGTAGTCGAATCGGTACTTACAACTTTATAATCTATTATTGGGTTTGAAAAAATGCCTAATTCTGAAAGCAACAGGTTAGTTCTTTTTGTAGCCGACAGAGAATATCTACTTTGCGATTTGATATCGATAATGGCATCCAGTACACGTTTTTCTATCTTCCCGTACTCCCATGCATAATACTTTACTGGTTTTAAAGGTTGAATAATTGCACCTATTTGTATTTGAACATTATTTAAATGTTGAGGCTCGTAGAATACCTTCGGGAGATCTTGATCAATGCTGATTTTTAAGTCCAGCATTTTGTTATCGATTGAGGTATCAGCAGCAATAGCAATATTTTTATCTGAGATGAAATAATACCCGCTATCTTGTAAATTTTTTACTAACCTGCTTTTCTCAGAAATAATTTTATACAAATTGAATTCTTTGCTTGGCTGAAGAGTCGAGATTCTACCAAAATTAGTCACTGCCGAATCTAAAATTGCATTGTTAGGAATCCCATCAAAAGTTACCGATTTGTATTTGTAGGCTTCGGTAATATCAAAAAAGTATCGTAGGTACGCCTTATTTTTCTTTTTATTATAAATTAACCTATAATGCCCTGTGGTACCAAAATGACCGTATTCATTAAAAATGCTAATTCCCTTTTGCAATTTAATTTCTGGGTTAACGTACTGTATTGTCTTAGGGGCTTCGCCAAAGTTTTCACGAACCCAGAAGTTAAACCCCTTTGATTTTTCATTATAAAAAAGATGATAAGTGTAGAGACTAAAGGGGAAAAAGCTTGTTACGGGCATTCCTAACAATGCTCCATTTGGCGCATCCCATAGAGCCCAATATACGCTGGCAAATTTTTCACTAGAATTATTTATTTTCCATGTAGCATGATCCGTAGATTTCTCAAATTTTATACGCTCTCCACGATAAAATACCTCACCTTCCTTTAAACTTTTAGTAGAAGAACATCCTACTATGATACTGGATAAGAGAATCAAAACATATTGAACTCTACTCATCCTTTTTCTTTTTTTTGCGAAAGATGTTCTTAAACCACTTCGTAAAAGAAAATCCAAAAGAATACTGATCAACCTGCCCATCTACCGGACCTAAATAGCTATCTTCTCTACTGGCAAAAGCTTTAATATTTGGATCTTCAATTAACTGGTATTTTACCTCTACGTTGCCAAAAGGATTAAATTGCTTGCGTCCGTCTAGCACATTGCCTTCTAAGACGACCTCACCACCTACACTAACACTCACTTTGTCATGAAATAAGCTTTTTGAAAAATCGTAGCCAATTGTATTTATTCTTTGCTCGCCACTGACATCTCCATTGTTTTCCGTATCCATGTAAAAAGCAAGGTCAGCCGACTGAAGATTTCGACGAGAGATTTCATTTAACTTAGAAACAACAGCCTTCATAGGTGTGTTACCTTCATCGCTACTGCCCATCATAGTTCCATAAATTAATAAATTCATGGCGTAGGCTTGTCGGGTGTTGGTTGGTAAACCATCAATAAAACTCCCCATCTGGCCATCATCACTGTGCAAATCAAACGATAGCTCAAACTCTTCTAATGGGCTCTCTTTTACAATAGCAATTACTTCTATTGGTACCAGCTTTCCTTTTTTGTCGCTGCTACCAGTTATTTCCTTGGTCGAAACTCTAAATACTTCAGTTCCGGTAAAAGAAATTATAGGGTTCTCAATATCCCCTTCAAACTTAACGGAGGCATAGTTAATCTTTAAATCCAGATCCGAAACCATTGGTGCAGAGTAGAAGATACTTCCACTATTACTTTCAATTTTACCATATAAATCTGGAGTTTGACCTTGCCCTGTCTTAAACTTTAGCTGTCCATTGGCGGTCATTTTAGCGTAATCGTTGGTCAACTCTGAGAGCAAAACATATAGCTTGGTATTTCCAAAGTTTACATCAAAATCCCAATTAATAATATTTTGCTTCCTTACCTTTTTCTTTACCATTTCATGATATAAAGTATCCGTAAAAGAGACGAATTCAATTTCATCTTCTAATTTATTCACTTTGATCTCGCTTTTATATTTATAGCCGATACTCGAAGAATTCAAAAAATCTAAATATCCTGTTATAGTCAGATTATCATAATTCCCACTAAGGTTGACCTCACTTGAGATATCTACTTCCCCCCAATATTTTTCATTTCTATTGTTCTGTTCAAGAAGTTTAAATTGCTCTGTTTTTGCTTGTAACTGCAAAGGTTTTCCGTCTCGAATCGGAATAATACCATTAATAGATAGGGGGTTTTCATCCTTGTCTTTCACTAAAAAGTCATCAAACTTTAGCACTTCATCTTCAATAAAAATTTTACTGCCCGGAATGGCTGCATATATTCCATATTCGTTTATTTGTAGAATTACATTATCAAAATAGAGATAGCCTGCAGCGGAAATTTCGTCATCAAAAGCACCTTGCAATCTCCCTTCAAAAGCACCGTCAACGCTAACATCAAATCCCAATTGCTGGTATAATGGATTTAAGGAGGCTACATCAAATTTTTGCAAATTTAAATCATACTCGAATGTGCCACTATCGTATTTGTTAAGGTCAATCAATAGCTTACTATTTTGATGAATTAACTCCTGATGAGATTCGAACTGACTGGCACTAAGATGTCCTTGCGTACTAAGGTTCCCTATAGAAATGGTGTCGATACTAATACTATCTAAACCCCCTTTCCAAGATAAATATTCTTTATCTACTTGATATTCTGACTGTAAATTTAATGAGGCACTTACCAGACTATCTCCTGTTAGCAAGTTATAAATTGGCGCAATTTGAAGTTTAGAAATTTCCAAATCTATAGTTTCCGAATTGGTGGAAAGCACAATCGATTGACTGTCATTGCTCAATGTGAAATGGCTTTTTTGTAAATTCCAGTCACTGTCAAAAGAGGCACCCTGGTTTTCGGTGACAACCCATTCCTGCGAGCCAAGCTTTATGTTTCTCCCATCTTTAAATTTTAATATTTTAGTATCTGGTAAATCTATTACCTGAATACCAACGTCAATACTTTCGTTAAGATCTGCTAGCATTAGGTAAAGTTGACCTTCAATATTATAGTTCCCAGTTGAGACTATCTTAACTTTGACGTCATTAAAATTTGCATACTTGTTATCTAAGGAATCAATGGTCAAATCACCATTATAAGTATATAAATTTGTAGATAAATTTAGCTTGGTGTTTTCCAGTCGGTATTCATTGTAGATCGTCAACGGGCTTCTTAGATCGAGGGATATTGATTTTTCAGTACTCTTTACAGTTAAATTACTAATATTTACTGATCCCGGCTCGCCTATAAATAAGGTAAATAATGAACTATCTACTGCAAAATGCTGCAGTTCCGCTTCGAAATACGGATAATTTGAGGTGTCAATCTCTACCGCACTTATCCACT
>CAZDRA010000056.1:9753-27005 GCA_964507705.1 uncultured Roseivirgaceae bacterium
CTGCTTGTCAAATCTAAAATATTGAAACTTGAATCCACCGAGACTTCTGCATTAAACATCACCTTACTAAAAGTCAAGTCTTCTGGGGCAGCTGTTAAAAATTGATGTGGGTTTAAAATACCAGAATTCAAGTCCAACCATAGCTTAGATTTTCCCAATGGTTTCTCGGCATACATCAAATCAAAACTCATCTTGTTCTTGTTCAGCTGAGCACTACCAAGAACCTCGAGTTCCGATAAATTACCGGTTAGGTGGAGATGCGATTCGATATCTACATCTTTTTGATCTTTTATTTCATTAAGAGAGAACAGGCGTTGTAGCTCAAAAAGGGAACTTTGAAATGTAACAATTTCTACATTTGCTATCTCCAACGAATCACTATAAATAGCATATCCATTGACAATAGCATTGGTTTTTTGGTCAAGATTAATTTCAAAATGATCAAAAATTATGCTGTCATTATCCCAAACAATACCACCATCAAACATCATATTGACATTTTGAGCTAAAGGGAAATCGTCGATAAACATCCGTACCAAATTGCTACTAATTTGTGATTGTTTTAAGGTGGCGTAATATCTATTTTGGGTGGTGGTTTCTGCATGACTAATACTTAAATCAAAAAGAGAGGTTTTAAACGAAAAATCCTCTAAGCCAAAGTCACCCTTTTGTGTAATATATAGCTTCTCTCCATTGGATGAAAGCTTAATAGAATCTGCATACAGGATGGAAAAATGATTCAATTTAAAATCGAGGGGATTATCTGTACCCCAACCATTCAGTGAAACATTCACTTGTTTAACATCGTAAGATTGGTCGGGGAAATTAAATTGCATATGCACATTTTCCAACTCAAAACTATTAGCATTGAGATGAATCAAATCGGCCAGCGCAGGCGTTGTGTCATCCGCATCAGTAGTATCAGGAAATGAGATAACTAATGTGCCATTTCTACTTATTATTGAATCCGTAAAAATGCCATCCTTGATAGCGAAATTAATTGCATAAAGCGAGGGCAAGTCAATGACCATACTGTCTAATCCTTCTTTACTTTCGTAGTGAATATTGGTTCCTACTACCCGATCAATCTGTATCGGCATCAGTTCAGATAATTCGAAAGTGGAAGTGTCATTTGGGTCCCCTGGTTTCAATTCTATCCACATATTTTCTGCCTCTAAAAACCGTGCAGAGATTTTTCCCCTAAACAAAGTTCTCAGCCTAAGGTTCAGATGAGTATAGTCAGAGGTAAGGAGGAAAGATTCGTTCTCAAACCGAAGGTCCTTTACAGTAATTTCGTTCGGATATTTATAATCAAAAGACGCATAAATAATACCACTTTGCTTGAGATAGTAGTTAGCTACGAGAATAACGCCAACTATAATCAGGGCAGCACCAGATAGAAATATGGCGAGTAGTTTGAAATATTTTCGAACTTTAACGGGCATTTTAATTATTAGAAATAGATGTTCCCTGACTAAATTACAATATCAATTAAATGTAGCCTTCGCTACAAATATCAATTAATTTTTCATAACCAATGTGTTTTTGTTAGTAAGCTATAACATTCTTATTTCACCAGCCCTGCAAGGCTTATAATTTTAAAATTGTTCCTTAATTATCATCCTGGTCATTGATACCAACACTTCGTTTAATTATTAATGATGAATTAAATACTTGATTATTATGAGGGTTAGGAATAGGGCTTTTGTTTTTTGTTGGTTTGGTTTGGGTTATTTTGGCTTTTGAAGTTTGCTGGCAGACCCCGCAACAAGTGCGGGGATACGGGGGCTATCGCAGGTTCTGGGGCGGGTTACAGTAAAAAATCTTCATATAAATCTCGCCATCCAGGATTCATTTTATTTATCAGGTTTTCCTTCCATTGTCTATTGTACTTTTTTAATTGTTTCTCCCGTGATTTTGCTGATTCTATGTCTTTAAATTCTTCGTAGTAAACGAGTTTGCTCACATTAAATTTCTTTGTAAATCCATCATACACTTTATTTTTATGCTCAAAAATTCTTCTTTCAATATTATCTGTGAAGCCTGTATATAATACTGTTTGATTTTTATTGGTGGTCATGTAAACAAAATATTTCTTCATTAAGGTGGTAATAAGGTATCAATAAAAATACAAATTTTCTGCCCAGATCAGATGCCTGGCTACAGAAGTAATTGCCGGACCTGCCGGACTTGTTGCGGCACCTGTCTGCGGTTTGCAAGAATATTTGCAATAGCAAAAGCATTAATTATTCCAGGAAGATGAAGAAGGAGGTTTTTGCTTTTTGCTGGTTTGGTTTGGGTTATTTTGGCTTTTGATATTTGCAGGCAGGCCCCGCAACGAGTGCGGGGACTTTTGAGTGCAAGTCAGGATGGTTTGTAGAGCGCAGTATTGCCGGATTTATTCCGGCATCTGTCTGCTATATGTAAGAATCTCTGAAAGAGCAAAAGCCTTGATTTTCCCATGAGGGTGAGGAATAGGGCTTTTGCTTTTTGCTGGTTTGGTCTTGGTTATTTTGGTTTGCTGCCATGAGCAGGCAGGCCCCGCAACAGGTGCGGGGACTATGGAGCTCAAGCATTGCCGGACTTGTTCCGGCATCTGTCAGCTATGTGCAAGAATCCCTACAAAAGAAAAACCCTTAAATATCCAAGACACAAAGAACCAGGCTATTGCTTTTTGCTGGTTTGGGTTATTTGGGTTTGTGGCTATGGGCAGACAGGCCCCGGAATTAATTGAATTTACATTGGATAAATTGTACAAAAAAAGGTTACTTGCTATACACAATAAATCCAGACCACGGCATGATTACTAGACGAACAATTTTTGCAATTTGCATTATTCTACATTTCTTATTTTTCTCTTGCAGCAAACAAACAAAAACTGAAAGCGATACTTTCAGCAGCCCCAGAACATTATTTGTTGAATATGTATCTTCATACACTTCAGGGTTCATTACTAAGAAATCAGAGATTACCGTCAAGCTGGCAAAGCCGGTAAACAGCGCCGAATCGGGGAAAGAAATTGATAGTAAAATATTTAGTTTTGAGCCCAACATACAAGGAAAAGCCTACTGGGAAGATAAGAGAACTGTAATTTTCAAACCTACTACAGATCTTAAAAGTGGGCAAAAATATAAAACTAGTTTTTTGCTGAATAAACTAGTAGAAGTGCCAAAAGAAAAAGAAGAATTCAAATTTACTTTTGTATGCATACCACAAAACTATGATGTGAAAATTGAAGGGATCACACTTTATAATATATCAGACCTTTCGAAAGTAAAGCTTACCGGAATCATTCAAACAGCAGATCATATCACCAATGAGCAAGCGGAAAAGATCATCACAGCTTCTCAAAACAACAACTCCCTGGAAATAAACTATGAACACAGCAGTGGACTAAATACACATCGTTTTTCCATAGAAAACATAAATAGAGCGGATGCAAAAGGCAAGGTAAAAATTGAATGGAACGGCGATGAGATAGGTGTTGACCGAAGCGAAGAGATAGTATATGAGATTCCATCGCTGCAGGATTTTACAGTAACCTCTGTGCAAACCATAAGGCTGGGAGATCAAAATATATCAGTGAAATTTTCTGACCCGATCAATGAAAGGCAAAATCTTCGCGGGCTTGTAAAATTATCTGAGGGTATAGCGCCACGTGTGGTGGTGAACCTGAATGAATTGAAAGTTTATATCTCCGGTAAGCTGTCTGGAGAGATGAAATTAATCGTTGACAAGTCGATTGAGAATACTGCAGGATATACCTTGAAGGAAGATTATCAATGTGAAATTAATTTTTCGCAGTTAAAGCCGGATGTGAAAATCACCGCTAATAATGGAGTAGTGATGCCGAGTTCTGAAGGGCTCATTGTACCATTTAAAGCAGTAAACTTAAACGCTGTCGATTTGACAATCATACGCATCTTTGAAGACAACATATTGCAATATCTCCAGGTAAATGATCTTGGAAATGATTATCAAATACATAGAGTTGGCCGTCCTTTGGTGAGAAAAACTATCCCGCTGGCGATGATGGGCGCTACAAATTTAAATGAATGGAATAGATACAGTATTGATATTGCAGAGCATATCAAAGTAGAACCCGGTATATTTTACCAGATCAGGTTAAGCTTCAGAAAATCGCAATCACTTTATTTCTGTTCGGATAGTGAAAATAAAGCGATAGAGCTACTGGATAATTTGGACTATGAAGAAGAAACCTATTGGGGAGAATATGAGCAATACCAATATTATGATTGGAGGGAGCGTGACAATCCCTGCCATGAAGCATATTATGCAAGCAGAAGAGGTTCGAGAAAAATAGTTTTTGCCTCAGACATTGGCTTACTCGCCAAAAAAGCCGACAAAGGAAATTTACTTGTATTTACCACAAATCTGATTTCAACTGTGCCCATAAATGGTGTGCAAATAGAAGTATTTGACTATCAACAGCAGCTTATTTCGTCAGGTCTTACAAATGATGAAGGAAAATTAGAATTACCCATTGATCAAAAACCTTATACCATCATCGCAAAGAAAGAACAACAATTTGGCTATCTGAAATTGGATGACGGCTCTTCGCTTTCATTGAGTAATTTTAATGTCTCAGGGAGTAAAATTCAAAAAGGGCTAAAGGGTTTTATTTATGGAGAAAGGGGAGTATGGAGGCCATCTGACACACTACATTTATCTTTTATGCTCGACGATATTCAAAATAGACTCCCTGAACATCATCCTGTTATTTTAGAATTATACAATCCTATGAATCAATTATTTAACAGGCAAATACAATCTAATACTTTAAATGGAATTTATATATTCGATCCTGCAACTCCCAAAGATGCTCCTACCGGAAATTGGACTGCAAAAGTCAAAGTTGGAGGCGCTAGTTTTTCTAAGCGCATCAAGATAGAAACGGTCAAGCCAAACCGGCTGAAAATCAATCTCAAATTTGATGATGATAAACTTTATGCAAGTGGTGGATATCAGCATGGAAAGTTAGAAGTCAGATGGCTACATGGTGCCATTGCAAAAAATCTCAGAGCGCGATATGAACTATTACTGGTTCCCACAAAGACTACTTTTAGAAATTATGAAAATGTGACTTTCGATGACCCTTCAAAGGAATTTATTTCAGAAAGTAAGCAGATTTTTGAAGGACGTCTTGATGAAAAAGGATTTGCTATAATGCCATTCAAATTAGAGACGGGCAGTGAGCCTCCGGGTATGCTGAAAGCTATTTTCAAAGGAAAGGTATTTGAAGAAGGGGGCGATTTTAGTATTGATAATACTCCAATCTCATACGTGCCATACCAGAGTTTTGCTGGCGTAAAAGCACCCGAGGGTGATAAGCGGGGTATGCTGGTCACCGATAAATCACACAAGGTGAGGATTGTCTCTTTGGATGCCACAGGAAATCCTATTGACAGAAGCCTGGAAGTAAGTCTGTACAAACTGCAATGGAGATGGTGGTGGGACAATTCCTGGGAAAGCATAAGTAATTATTCCAGTAGCTATTATTCAAAACTTGTGAAGACTGATAATGTAAAGACAAAAGATGGTGAGGGGATTTATAATTTGCGAATAGATAACCAGGAGTGGGGAAGGTATTTGCTAAAAGTAAAAGACCCTGTTTCCGGACATTCTACAGGTAAAATAATTTATATCGATTGGCCGGGTTGGGCCGGGAAGCAGAAAGGAGAGCTGGGAGGTGCCACAATGCTTGATTTTGATGTAGAACAGACAAGTGTCAAGGTTGGTGAGTTTATTAGAATAAATATACCGAGCAGCAAGGGCGGCAGGGCCTTGATAAGTCTCGAAACCGGAAGCAAAGTTTTACAGACTTTTTGGGTGGAAACCAAGCCGGAAAATACCACTGTGGAATTTGAAGCAACTTCTGCCATGTCGCCAAATATTTATGTCAACATCACTATGTTGCAACCTCATTCACAAACATCTAATGACCTGCCTATCAGAATGTATGGTGTACAAGCCATTGAGGTAGCAGATCCTGAAACCCAACTAACCCCTGTAATTGCTATGCAAAATGAATTGCGCTCTGAGCAGGAATTTAAAATTACGGTAAGCGAAAAGCACGAAAAACCCATGACCTACACGATAGCTATCGTAGAAGATGGATTGCTTGATCTTACCAAATTTAGAACTCCGAAGCCATGGGATTCATTTTATGCCAGAGAAGCATTGGGTGTAAAAACCTGGGATATATTTGATAATGTGATGGGTTCGTATGGCGGCGAACTCGAAAAATTGATGGCCATAGGAGGAGATGATGAAATTGAAGCCCCAGACGCAAAGGAGGCTAATCGCTTTAAACCTGTAGTAATGTTTAAAGGTCCTTTCTTTGCCAGAGCAGGTGAAAGAATTGAACACAAATTCAAACTTCCACAATATATCGGTAGTGTACGGGTAATGGTTGTAGCAGGATATGAAGGTGCCTTTGGGGAAAGTGAAAAAACTGTACCCGTCAAACAACCCCTGATGATTTTAGCAACATTGCCAAGAGTGGCAGGTCCTACAGAGGAGATCACGCTTCCTGTGAATGTGTTTGCAATGGATGATAAAATCCATAAAGTAGAAATAAAAGTCTCAACGGAAGGTAAATTGGGTTTGGTTGAAAAAAAATCCAAAACTATTGTTTTTGATCAACAAGGAGATCAGGTGGTATATTTTAACCTTAAGGCCTCCCAAGCCCTGGGCCTGGGCAAGGTTCATGTTGAAGCCAGCTCTGGTAGTTTCAAGGCTAGCTATGATGTGGAGTTACAAATTAGAGCCAGCAACCCGGAAATTAGTCAGGTCAAAGAGCTAGTACTGGAAGGTGGGAAGACATGGGATGTGTCTTACAATCCACTGGGGTTAATCAGCACCAACGAAGGCATGATAGAAATATCGAGTCTGCCGCCGCTCAATCTGGAGCAGCGATTAAACTTCCTTATTAAGTATCCGCATGGTTGCATAGAACAAACAACATCAGCAGTATTTGCTCAATTATATCTTGATGACCTGATGGAAATAAACGTTGAGAGAGCAGCTCAAATTCAGGAAAATATAAATGCTGCTATTGAGCGTTTGCGATCATTTCAGCTTTCAGATGGTGGATTTTCTTATTGGCCTGGAAGTAGCCAGCCCAATCTTTGGGGAACGAATTACGCAGGGCATTTTTTGATTGAAGCCAGAAATCAAGGTTACCATGTTCCCGAAGATATGATTTCAAATTGGGTGGCATTTCAGCAAGAAAAAGCAAATAACTGGAATGCCATATTGTATAAAGACAGCCATGTGCAGGCGTACAGATTATATACGCTAGCATTAAAAGGCGAACCATCACTTGGTGCCATGAATCGTCTGAAAGACATCGGTAAAGTGAGTGCAAAATGGAGCCTCGCTTCTGCATATGCAGTTGCCGGCTACAAGGATGCTGCCCTGGAAATTATCAATGGACTAACAACAGCAACAACTGCATACAACGAATTGGGAGGTACATTTGGCTCTGCGCAAAGAGATCAGGCCATGATGCTGGAAACAATGGTGAGCTTAGATAAAAAGACTGACGCCTTTGCCATGATCAAAAAGATATCTGTAATGATGGGAGATAACAAGCGATGGATGAGTACGCAAACCACCGCTTTTTGTCTGATGGGAATTGCTGAGTTTGCAAAACATTTTCCTACCCAAGGGGGTGCGAATGTATCAGTGAGCATTTCTGGAAATGAATTTCGTGTTGATGGAGACAGATACCTCAATCAGGTTACCTTGCTTGAGCCAGATCAGGCAAGCACAATTAAAATTGTAAATAATGGGAATAATCCATTGTTTGTAAAACTCATAAAATCGGGCGTTCCTTTGGAGGGTATGGAAAAAGCCGGTGAGAGCAATTTGAAGATGGGTTTGAAATACAAAAATATGCAGGGGGAAATAATTTCAGTTGAAAACCTGAAGCAGGGAACGGATTTTATTGCAGAGGTGACCGTTACAAATCCAGGGTTCAGGGGTGATTATGAAGAGCTGGCCATAACCCAAATTTTTCCATCCGGATGGGAAATTCTGAATAATCGACTGGATGATACCGACCAGGCTTTTATTGGTGATCGACCTGAATATCTCGACATACGTGACGATCGTGTTTTGACTTACTTTGATCTGAAGAAAAACAAGAAGGCAACCTTTAAAGTCTATCTGAATGCCAGTTATCAAGGCACATACTATATGCCTGCTGTTTTTGTCGAGGCCATGTACGACAACAAAATATCTGCCAACACCAAGGGCCAATGGATAAATGTAGTGAAATAATGTGTTGCGCTTAGTTCTACTTTACTAAGATAAACGGCTATATATGATTTAGAGTGAGCAAGTTTGAAATAATTAACATGGGGAACCAAAATTGCTATTTGCTCTTTGGCCGCGTCAAAATATCGCTTTGGGGGTTTTCAATCTAAGCTCAAAACTTTCAATTTACCACCAAAACCCATATGATTTTCGGTGTGTGATGGCGTTTTAAGCTCTTTTGCAATTTTGGGTTGAGCGTTGGCTTGTGCGAATTGCAAATGTGCTTGAAACTTAGCTTGGGCTACCTGTGTATTCAGCCAAAGGTTTAACATTTCCAACATCAAAATCTTCTTCAGTCAAATCTGAGTGTAATCTTTTGTTTTGCAGAATTGTCAGAACATCATCCAATTTTTCTTCGGTAATTATTATCTGGTCGTCTTGAAATTCTATTCCCCAGTTTTTTAACTCATTAATCTCTTTAAATCTATTCAAAAAGTTCTGGTCTTTGTAATATCCAAGATTTTTGATAGTGGCTATTTTTCTTAGATATACTTGATTGTTTCCGATTTTATTTGTGAGAATATCCATATTTACAAATAGCTTTTCTTTGGCAATTTCCTCATAAAATTCCGTTGCTTTAGCCATCATTCCTTCTCTAAAATTAAGACCGCTTTCAAAAGCCTTTTTGGACAAGATAAAAAGTAAATTGTCATAAAACATAAAGTCAATAGAATTAGAAATGCTGAATACATTATCCTCTTCTAAATCAACAAACATATTTTCTTTGTAAAGCAAAGGAATGTAACCTCTGTCTTTTTTCATTTTCCAGTTCTCAGGTATCTTTTTAAAACCAATTACTTTAATTTCAGTATCATCTCTTAAAATTATGAGATAAGATTTTGCTTTCACCAATTCATCTACATCTTCAATTACATCATCTTCTGGGTTAATTGAATCGAGAATCTCTTTAATTTTAACAAAATCAGTTTCATCAGAATTTATGGCTGTTATTTGGTCTTCTTCGGGTTCTGGACAATCAAAAGAATACTCTTCAAGGCTGTTTGATTTCTCAATTTTTCGAAGAACAATATTGCGTAATCGTTTTTCTAATTTATCGTCAACAGGAACATATTTTACATCATAATGAGATTCTCTTTTACGCTTGTATTCTTTTACAATTGCTAACGAAACAAAGCTGTTTTTTAGGTCAAGCTCTTTTAGGCTTTTGAATTTATTCTTGATTGTCATTTTCTTCTATTTTTTCAGTTGTCATATAGAGAAACCTTGTAAGGTTTTTTATATAATATCGCTCTCCAACTTTTAAATCATCTTTACTCAACACTATTTTGGTATCATCTTTTTTATCAAATGTGTATTCTAAATCATACAAGTTATATCCTGCAAGTAGTAAAATAGGGTTTAGAAATACTGATTTACTCCTTACTGTTAAAAACAATAATAGAAGCAAGAAAATTGACAATGAAATCACATCTTCTATTTTTGATAAGTCAAAACCGAAAAAGGAAACAATGTACGGAATGGTGTAATTAATTAAATCTGATGAGCGATTTTTTACAGATTTTACCTTAACAGGCATATTGCCTCTTTTTATCGTAGCTGTTGTAGCAAAAAGAAGAATTATGCTCAATAAAGCTAAACCAAGCATAATGTAAATTGTTAACGGATGCTTTAGTGTGTAAGTGCATTTGAAATCGAAATCCTTAACCGCCAAAATGAGAAATAGTGGCGAATAGGCACTAATAAATAACAATATGGCTGTCAGTAACCTTGGCTTCATTTTTTCTCTTTTATTAATTGACCAAACCCTGTCGGGATAATATTATGTTTATTCATCCAAATCAAAGTTTGTTCAAATTCACTATAGGTAAAAACAATTCCTTTTCGACTGCTCCAGTCAAAGAAGTCTTGTTTTATTTTTCCCTTATCAAAAGGTTGATTTAGGATTATATGATTATTCCAAACTGCATATATGGTTGCTATTGCTTCACAAAATTTTTCGGAAGCATTTTTCAATAAATCAAATAGGTTGTTGAGTTTTTCTGTTTTTGACTCAAAATAGCCTTGGTAGTAACCATTTATTTTTTCTGATTTTTCTAAGGGGTGAAATACGTAATTCCGATTTTCAAACCATTTATTTTGTTTGAGTTTAGAAAACACAGAGTGCATAAATTTATTATCGTATGGACCTGCAGATTGCCTGTAATAGTTCCAGTTTAAATCTTCTTCGGCAATGTGTTCTGCTAAATATTGTATTTTTTGAAATTTAATATTTGTAAAATGCTGATCTTCTCTGAATAAAGAAACTATTTTACCTCCAAGAACCTGCTTTGCAAAACTCCTTTTGTTTTTAGGAATTATTGATGCTGTTTGTAATGGAATAACTTTTGTTGTTTCTGAAACATTAACAGATAATTCTCCTTTAAATGCTTTATCCAACAAACTTGGTATTAATACAGTTAGTTCTTTTTCTTGTGCTTCTTTCTCGGTTTTTAGTGTTTCAAATTGATGCAACAACTTTTCAAATTTCTCTTGTTGCTCAATTTTTGGAACAGGTACTTTTATAGCTTCCAACTTTTTTAAACCTAAAGTTTTGTTTCTGCCTGCTCCGCCTGGCGAACAATTATTAATGTCCAACAAGCCTTTGGGAGCAAGGAAATGAAAATTTAAAAAAGAAGGTTTTACTTGTTCTAAATCGCAATTGCACGAAATAAAACGGTGCGAACCATATCTATCGTTATCATTTTCTTTCGCTATTGCAATACCACCTTCCCAAGCAAATACATTGCTAAAAACCAAATCACCTGTTTTTATCTGAAAGAGTTTTTTTGTACCTACTTCAATTCCGTTTAATGCTGGTTTGTGAAATGTGCCATTCCCAAAACATCTAATTCCTAATTCAGGATAGTTTTCTTCTGCTGTAATCTGTACTGGTCGCCTTATTATTGAAGCAACTTCTACCATTGGCTTTTCTTCTACACCTTTAATAATATCAGTGTAAGTACTGTACAACAGGTTTTTAATGTCTCTTTCTTGTGCTTGGTTTAGTTTATTTACCTTTTGCTGTTTTTCTTCTACTGCTTGTATGATTTTTACAATTCGCTTTTGCTCGGGTAAAGGTGGTAGTTCAATATTCATTGATAAAAAAAATTGTTCTTTAAATCTATTTCTACTTGCTTTGGTAACACCAATACAATATTGCTCTACTTCATTCCAAACGGCCTTCTGATTGAAATAATAGAAAAGAAAATTTATGTTAACAATTTCTTTATCAATTTCAAATGTCGGAAATTCACCAGAAACAAATAATCCATCAAATTCTTTTCGCACGTAATCAAATGAGCCTTTCCAAGCAAAAAGACGGCTGTAAATAAAGTCTCCCTCTCTTATTTTATTCAATTTATCGGCACTAACTTCAATTCCTTTTTTTTCTTCTCGAACAAAAAGCCCTCTTCCTTCAAGTCTTAATCCCAATATCTTGTATTTGGTTTCTGACTCTAACAAAGTAGGGTTTTTAACTGATTTTAGAATTTCTCCAATTTTATATTTTTTCCAACCTTTTTTCATCAATCCTTTTTATTTTTAAGTTGTTTAATCGCCTTATCAAAATCGGAGATGAAATTTCGGTCTTGTTTTACTCTAAATGCTTCGTATTCTTTTATTGCTAATTCGGTTGCTACTGCTCTCGATATTTTTCCTTTATCGTTCAGTATTTCTTCTTCGTTAAATTGTAAGAAAGCATCCAGTTTTATTGCCCAATCTTTCATATACATTGGCTTGCCTTTGCTTGCCTGAAACTCGGCATAATCCAAATACATATCTACAATGTGGTTGAGCTTTTTAAGCTCGGGTTGTTGCAAGTAGTTTTTAGCAATGGTAACATCACTTTTGTAAATCTTGCCTTTGGGTGCTTTTCGCCAAGTGGTTAGCCCCATATTTTCTTTGTTGCTATCCGCTCTTTTTTCTAAGAGTTCAGCAGCTGTATTTCCAGTAATGGCAAAATGCAATTTGTTTTGTACAGTTGCAAAAAAGCGGTCAGTTTCTAAGGTGGCGGTTGAGTAATCTATAGAAGTAGCATAAATATCTGTGATTTTTTGATACACCATTCTTTCACTTGCTCGAATTTCCCTTATCTCTTCGAGTAATTCGTCAAAAAATCGTGTATCAAACCTACTTCCTTTAGTAAATCGGTCTTTATCTATGGCAAAACCTTTAAAAATATAGTTTTTGAGTTTGTCGGTAGCCCAAGTTCTAAACTGTGTACCTCTTGCCGTGTTTACTCGGTAACCAACAGCTATAATTGCTTCTAAAGCGTAGTGTTTAGTTTTGTATTTTTTACCATCAGAAGCAGTTATCGAGTAATCCTCGACAACTGAATTTTGGTCTAATTCTTTTTCTTTGAAAATGTTTTTCAAGTGTAAAGAAATATTGTCCACACTACATTCAAAAAGCTCTGCCAGCAGTTTTTGAGTAAGCCAAAGGTTATCCTCTTCAAACAGCACCCCAACTTTTACTTGTCCGTCTTCGGTTTCGTAAATGGCTATTTCGTTTGTATTACTCATATTTCCGATTTTATTTTTTCCATTAAACTTAAAATCTTTTTTTCTCGCTCTACAATACTTTTTACCAATTCTTTGGATTCGTGATATTCAAATTCACTTTTCTTATTCGGATTTTTAATGTCCAAATTTACGATGGGTGTACCTTTGTCACTTTCTTTTAAAATGTCTTTAATGTTTACTTTCCAAGCCCAGTCGGTTTCTTTTCTGTTTGTCCACCAGTTGGTAATATCATCAAACTCTTCAATCTGAATGGCTTTGGTTTTACTGTATTTTTTCTTGTCGCTTGGTACAGCTATTTCATAATACCAAATGTCTTTGGTTGGTTTTCCGTGTTCAAAAAACAAGATATTAGAAGGAATATCGGTGTAAGGAGCAAATACGCCATCACCTAAACGAACAATGGTATGTAGGTTAAAATCTTCTACCAATTGCTTTTTAATTCTCCCTGCTAAACCATCAGCAAACAAAGTTCCATTAGGAACAACAACAGCTGCTCGTCCACCTTTTTGTTCTGCTTTTTTACGTCTTAGTTTTCGCATTATCAATTGCAAAAACAAAAATGCTGTTTCCGTAGTTTGTTTGTCTTTCGGGAAGTTGTTTAAAATTCCTTTTTCTTCCTCTCCACCAAAAGGTGGATTGGTAATAATGGTATCTACTCGCTCGCTATCTCCAATTTCTTGCAGTTTAAAACGTAAGGAATTTAAAGGGTCAATTTGTGGATATTCTAAACCGTGCAACAACAAATTCATTTGACAAAGCAAATAGGGAAGCGGTTTTGCTTCACCACCAATTACAGATTGCTTTTGCAATACTTCAAATTGCTCTAATGTTTTGGCTTGTTTTTTTAGATGGTCAAACGATGCTACCAAAAAACCACCTGTTCCACTTGCTGGGTCAAGTACTGTTTCACCCAATTGTGGATTTATCATATTGACCATAAACTTAACTAATGGTCTTGGCGTGTAAAATTCTCCTGCATCTCCAGAAGCATCACGCATTTCTTTTAGAATACTTTCGTAAAGGTGTGATAAAGTGAAAATTTCTTCATTAGACGTAAAATGAATTTCATCAATTTTATTGACTACATCACGCAACAAATAACCGTTAATCATTCGGTTATTAATGCCTTTAAAAACAGTTGAAATTACATCTGGACGTTCTTTTCCTGTTTCACTTTGTAAGCTTCTTAAATAGTAGAATAATCCTGTAGCTTCTGTTCCATCGGGCAAAGTGATTTTTTCGTTATTGATGAATGCTAACAAATCATCTCCTGTTAGATTTTCATCCTTTGCCCAATCTCTCCAACGGTAAGGACTTTTCAAAGTAGGTTTAAAAGCTGTTCCTTTTAGCAATGCTTCTGATTCGTGAATATTTTCATTATCATCCAGAAATTTAAGAAACATTATCCAAGTCAAAATTGGTAAACGGTCAGCATCTCCATTCAAGCCTTTATCTTTCCTCATTATTTGTCGGCACGACTTTACTAAGCCTGACAACCTTTGTGCTGTTGTTTTAGGAGATTTTGGATTTTTAATTTTTAATTTTAAATTCATTTCTTATTGCTGTATTTTTCTTGTGATGTTTTAACAATTGCTGTTAAAATATTTATGATTTCATCTATTTCTTTGAGTAGCATAGAGTAATCATATTTAACTAATTCGCTCTTTTGAAGTAGAAGTAACCAATATTTTGTTTCTCTTGCTTCTTTTGATGAGATTGCCATTTTGGAAATAAAATCTGCCTTACTCTGTGCTGCTGTTGATTCATTTATGTTAGCACCAATACTTGTAGCAGACTTTAAAAATTGACGTGACAATACAAACTCATTATTCGCTTTCAGAACTTTGTAGAGTTCAATAGCTAATAATGAAAACTCGAAACTTTTATCTAAAATTAAATTCTTTTTCATTTTTCTAATTCAAAGTTCATAATCTAACATTCATAATTCAATTATGCTGCGTATAAATATTTTTGAATCTCTTCAATTACTATTTTGAGTTTGTCAATTCCTCCGAATTTTTCGCCTATTTCAATAATATTCCCTTTATTAGAAATAGGTTCAACTTGAATGATTTCAGGTTTTAGTTGGTCTAAACCAAATTTGATGTATTTGGAAATAATAATGTCAATAATTTCTTTTGCTCCTTCAGAGTATTCAGAAAACAAATCGGGTTTGTTTTTCTTTAATAAATCTGCTCGTTCTTTTCGAGTAAGTGGTTTTAAATCGAATGCCACATAACGTAGTAAATCAAAAGCATCAACATTTTCAAGTTTGCTTATTTTCTTTAAATCATCAATGATTATTCCCTGCTCTTTTAGTTGAGCTAAAATGCTATTTCTTGAAGTTAGGTTTAACCAAGCGTTTTTAAATTCATCTGCTGTTGGAAACAGATTTATGATTTTATCTTTCGTGTATTGAGAATATTGTACAGTTTGTAATTTTCCGTAGTTGTCCATAATCTGAACAGATTCAGCTACAATTGTAACAGTTCCTTCTTCAATGTAATATTTTCTTGGTCTGTCGTTTTCTCCATTTTCAGGAATATCCTCAAAGTCGTTTCCTTCCGTTTCTTCCCAATCTTCCATTATTTCGGGTTCAGAAAATTCTTCTTCAAAAGTTCCGTCAATGGTTCGTCCGTTATCATCAATTTCCTCATTGGTAATTAATGGGGGCTCTCCGTCAAAGTCAGGATCTGCAAAATTTCGGGTTGCACTTCCAGTATAATCTAAAATGGTAAAAAACAATTTGCCTTTATCTTCTCTTACTCTTGTTCCTCTACCTACAATTTGTTTAAACTCAGTCATTGAGTTTACATTTCTAAAAAGAACAATGTTCGCGCACGTAGGAATGTCAACACCTGTGCTTAGTAATTTTGAAGTGGTTACAACTACAGGAAACTCTTCGTCAATATCCATAAAATTGCTCAAATGCCCCTTACCAACATCTCCTTCTTCTGATACAATCCGAACAACATAATTAGGTTCTTCTTTTGTTATGTCTGTGTTTAAATTGTTTAATTCTCTACGCATATCATTTGCGTGTTCTTGGTCAACACAAAAGATGATGGTTTTACCATATCTTCCATTTTTAACCATAAAATCTGCAATGTGTTTTGCAACTGCTTTTGTCCTTGGAAGCAGGGATAATGTTCTTTCAAAATCACGCGTGGTGTACAATCCATCTTCAATTTCATTTCCTTGAGCATCAACTTGTCCTCTCTCTGGTCGCCAACCAGTTGCATCAGCTTCGGTAACAACTCTGTGAACAATGTATGGAGCTAAAAAACCATCATCAATTCCTTGTTTTAGGCTGTAAGTATATATTGGATTTCCAAAATATTGGTAAGTATCGCTGTTATCATCTCTCAATGGCGTTGCCGTCAATCCAAGATGTACGGATTCACTGAAATAATCTAAAATTCTTCTCCAATTACTTTCTTCCGATGCACTCCCTCTGTGGCACTCGTCAATTACGATTAAATCAAAAAAGTCTCTTGAAAATTTCCTGAAATTTCCCTCTCGGCTTTCATATTCTGCAAGTGATTGATAGGTTGAGAAATAGATTTCTCGGCTTGTTACAATTCCTTCTTCGGGCACTAAGCACCTTGCATCACCAAAAATGGCAAAATCCTTAGAGTGTGGGTCATTGACTAAAATACTTCTGTCCGCCAGAAATAATATTTTAGGTTTCCTATTGTCGTTTCTTTGATTCCAGCGGTTTGTCCAAAGCTTATGAATTATTTGAAAAGAAACAGTTGTTTTTCCTGTTCCTGTTGCCATAGTTAAAAGCAATCTTCTTTTTCCTTGAAGGATATTTTTAACTGCTCTGTTAATTGCAATTGTTTGGTAGTATCTTGGTTTTTTTTCTGGGAATGGGTGAAATGGATTCAGTAAAATTCCTGTAATTTCTTCACCAATGTTTTCTTTTTTTATTTCTCTGTTCCAAAGTTCGTTTGGAGTAGGGAAATTTGTAATTATTTGTTCTTTTCCTGTTGAAAAATCAAATTCGATTATTTCTTTTCCGTTTGTCGAGTATGCAAAATTTAACCCCAGAATTTCAGCATATTCTTTTGCTTGTTGTAATCCGTCTGCTGCTTTTCCGAAACTTTTTTTTGCTTCAATTACAGCAATAGGGTAGTCCGTTTTATATCGTAAAATGTAATCTGCTCTTTTTCCTTTTTTTCGCCTTGCTTTTCGTCCAAGCACAACAATTTTCCCATCGGTAAAAGTCCGTTGTTCAAGTATCTGTTCATCAGTCCATTTTGCTTCATAAAGCTTTGGTGTTACTTCCTTTCGGCAAGTGTCCGCTTCACTGTCTTGGTTTATTATTACAACTTTTTTCTTCACGCTATAAATGTACGGTTTTTTGTGTGATGGGCTTTCTTTCTA
>CAZDRA010000057.1:0-26841 GCA_964507705.1 uncultured Roseivirgaceae bacterium
ATCCTAAAAAATGTTAGCATTCTATTTTCTCATTCTCTGATTTCTACCTCGTCCAGAACCTTTACAGACGAAACATCGGAAATCACAATTTCGTCTCCTTCTTGTAAGCCGTCTATTATTTCGATATAATCCATATTGAAAAGGCCCGTGCTCACTTCCGTAGCAATGGCTGTTTGATCTACGATTTTATACACCCGTAACTTTTTAGCACCATCGAAAAAAGGTCCGTCTTTTACCCTCAAGGTATTTTCTCTTTCTGCCACCACCACCTTGATTTCAACATTCAGGTTGGGTCGAAACCGAGGATAACTGCTGTTTTCAGGGAAAACCTCAAAGAGAACCTGACCTTCTTTCACAATCGGACGGATATTACCGATCATGCCTCCGAGACGGTTTTCTTTATCAATTATAATCTCTACTTTGCCGCCAATGGAGATTTTATCAGAAAAATTATCGCTTATGCTACCGGTTATTTTGTAGGTCCGCAAATCAGAGATTTTCACCAGCATTTTATCTGCTGTAACCAAGCTGCCTGTTTCTCCATCAATTTCTACCACAACTCCCGGCACGGGTGCTCGCATAATCATTTTGGCCAACTGATCATGAATATCACTTTTACGTAATTCGGTCATCATAATTTCTGCATCAATGTCCGTCAATTCTATTTCCATTTCTTTTGATTGCAGCTTTTCTTTTTCTACCAGCAAGTTGTACTCTTCTTCTGCAAGCAATACATTTTCAAAGGCCTGGCTTACTTTCGATGATGAAGTGCCACCAAATGATAATTGCGCCTGCTGATCTTCCAGTTCACTTTGCAATCTGCTTATTTCAGAAGTTTTGCCTTTTAGCTGGAATTGCTGATCGAGTGCCATGATGTCGATCTTTATGCGGCAATGCAGTTTTTTTACTTTTAATTTCTTAAGTTGGTATATTTCCTCTCGTAACAGTTTATGAATCGGTGCAGGGTCTAATATCAGTAGTGTATCCCCAGTATTTACTTTTTGCCCCGGACCAGTAACGATGCGTTTTAGCACGGTGGTTGAAGGTGCCAAAATTGTAAACTGTTTTTTCAACTCTACCGTACCCGAAGTAGAAATTGTTTCTACCACTGGGCCTAGTGCAACTACCGATGTTTCCAAATTTGCTGCACTCAGGTGCGGTTTGATTGCACTTCGAAAAAGAATGAAACTTATCGCCAAAAGCAGTGGAAGGGATATGCTCCATGCAACTTTTCGCATCTTCAGCATGCGTTTTTTTTGTTCAGGAATAACCCTGTCCATCGATGATAGCTCCATATTTGATATTACTATTTACAGCTGGATATACGAATGCTATGCCAAAATCATAACTGCCTGATAATGTGAGATGTAATGAAATATCAAAATTATAATACTTGTCTAAAAACGAGCACCTGTTCGTTTTCGAACATGAGGAGGGTAGTTTAAATTGAGTACTTTGTACTATGTACTGAAGACAATTTTAATTCTCTGCAACCTTAATCGCCTTGTTCCAAACCCGGAATAAATTTTTATAGCAGATCTTTTCTATTTCCTCCGGGGTATATCCTCTTTTTAACAACTCATGAATTAGTGCCGGATATTTGGATGCATCTTCAAGGCCTATGGGCAAATCATCCACACCATCAAAGTCGGACCCAAAGCCTACATGATCTATTCCGGCTAATTTTACTACGCGATCTATGTGGTTTGCGACAATCGAAATGTTGCCCAAGAAGGCCAGAGAATTTTTTATAGCGTCAATCTCAGCAAGAATGGCTGGATCGTTCTCATCGGCACCGGCTTCAATTTTTTCTTTTACTTTCTTAGTTGCTGTTTTGGCCTTTTGCGTAATGAAAATTGACCCAAAGTTTATCATCATCACACCCTTATTCTTCCCTAAAAGTTTTATCATTTCATCCGATACATTTCGCTCAAATCCAGGAGTAAAATGTCGGCATGATGAGTGGGAGGCAATTACTGGGGATTTTGAATACTTTACAGCCTGGTAAAATGCGCTATCAGAAACATGCGAAACATCTACCATAATACCTAGGCTATTCATACGTTCGATAACCTTATACCCAAAAGGGCTCAATCCACCATGTGTGTATTTTTGGTCATAGGACGAGTCGCTAATATGGTTGTCTTTGGAATGAGTCAGGGTAATGTATCGGATTCCTTTCTCAAATAATATATCCAGATTTTCCAGCTTGCCTTCTATCGGTGCACCGTTTTCTAAACCCATGGGAAGTGAGATTATATTATTGCGAAAGTTTGCTGTTATTTCATTTGGCGTTTTCGCCAAGCCAAATTTATCAGGATGGTCATTGCATAATTTTTCAACACTCGCTATAAGTTCCAATGCCAGATCCATAGCACCATTATTTTCTTTTGCAGCAGGAATATAAATTGACATAAATGGCGCATCAAGTCCGCCTTGCTTTGCTCTCACATAGTCGAAATGACCACCGGAAGTTTGAACAGACACATCAACCCATTTATTTTTTAGCCTGTACGGCAAATCTACATGGCCATCAACTATAATAAACTCCTTGCTCAGCTTCTCGGCCTCAGCCATTAAATCAATAGGTTCTGAAATTTTATCTTCCGGATTTGACTTTTTAGGATTGCTGCAGGAGATAAAAATAAAAATTAGAATTGAGGAGAAGATGATACGATTCATAATTAATTTTTTTTGATTAAAGGAAAATCAAGCCCCATGAGGACAGTATTTTTTTCATCACCTTTAAGTTTCAGGTCGATAACTGTCTTTCGCGCATTAGGATTATTGATAGAAAATAGAACGATCATAATCCCAAATAGGGCAGCAAATACCTGAAAGTCTGTTAAGAAAAAACCTATTGAAATGAGCATTGATGAAATAGAATATGAAACAAATCGTTGAGTAGTCCCTATTTGATATCGAGCTAATTTTCCGGAAAGGGCATCCATTTTTTTTGCTTCAGAAATATGGAGACTGAACCTTTTATGACCCCAAATAATTAGGATTGTACTAATTATAAAAATGGGTATAAAAAGCATCAATTGATATTCTTGATCAACCATCGGCACCAAAGATTCCGATGTTGATTCTAAATAGACATAAATGAAAAATAGTAAAGGAATACCAATACTCAGGTAGGCTATGTTTATCAATTTTCTAATATATTCCTTCGAGTTTAATATTTTTGACATTGAAAGATTATTAAAATATAGTTTGTGCTAAGATAGGCAAAACTTAAATTAGTCAATTGTTAAAATGAAACCATTTCAGTAGAATTAAAGAATCAACACTAATACTTAATTTATATTTATTTTAATCTGATGAGAAATATTCGAACAATAAATGAACACAAGAAAGGCATACAAACCTACAGAATTTTGCAAAGTGAATTTCTGAGAAAAGATATGTTTAAACTATTATTTGCATTTGCGATTGTTGCATTAATGTATGCCTGTGATGGAGGAAAGAAGGCTTCTAAGACTTCAGGAAAGCAAGAAGCATTACTTACCCAATACCTGGCCTTTGAAGATAGTGTTCAAGATTTTTGGGACATAATGATTGCTGACGATGACGATAAGCACGTTTTAATGAAACGTCTTTTATTGGAAGTGAGCTACACCAACAATTATGATAAGGCGAGGTTTAAAGAATTGAATAGCAAGATTGACGATCTTAAAACAATGAGATACGATCAGGTTTCTATGGGCAACTCAGCAAAGATTGATGCTTACGATAGTGCCTCATTTAGTTTATCAGACCAAATATTTGTTTATGCAAGGGCACATCCCAGATTTGATCAGTTTCCGCTCATGGCAGAATTGATAGATGACATAAATGGAAAAAACAATTATGTCCTTATGCATAGAATCCACTACGATAGCTGGGTGAAGGAGTTTAATTCATTCAAAAAAAAGAACAAAAAGAAATTGTCATCATCCGATCTGGACATAAATGCATGGCCAATATTTGAGTTACCATCCTGATATAGTTATATGCCTGTCCTTCAATAAATAAAACAAATCGTCATATGGGTAGTTTGATAAATAAATTCTATAACTGAATTTGTCAATCGAAACCAAACGATGGTTTTATTTGATCGTCTTTTATTATCTCTTAAATTTGCAAATTGATACTGATATATGAGTGATAAAATAAAACACGAATGTGGCATTGCAATGATTCGTCTTCGCAAGCCACTAAGTTATTATCTCGAAAAATATGGAACTCCTGCTTACGCTGCCAGCAAAATGTACTTGCTTATGGAAAAGCAACACAACAGGGGGCAAGATGGTGCCGGAGTAGTTAATATAAAAGTAGATGTCAACCCCGGAATTCGTTATATCAGTAGATACAGAGCAATTGATCAACAACCGATAGCTACAATTTTCAAAAAAATCAACAAAAAGTATGCAAAGGCAAAAAAGCTAAATCCTGATAAGTTTACCGATGCTAAATGGCTAAAACAAAACGTGCCATTTACGGGTACTGTTTGGCTGGGTCATCTCAGATACGGCACACACGGAGGCAATACAATTGAGAGTACACATCCGATGTTGCGACAAAATAATTGGAGAAGCAGAAACCTCGCCATTGCCGGTAATTTCAACATGACAAATGTTGATGAGCTATTTAATATTTTATTAAAGCTCGGCCAGCACCCCAAAGATAAAGTTGACACCGTTACGGTAATGGAAAAGATTGGACATTTTCTAGACCTGGAAAACCAAGAGCTTTTTGATAAATACAAAGGGCATTACAGTAATCCTGAGATTACAGAAATTATTGAAAATGAACTGGATTTAGGAAATGTACTAAGAAGAGGGTGTAAGGATTTTGATGGAGGATATACAATGGCTGGTGTTGTTGGTCATGGTGCTTCATTTGTAGCCAGAGATCCTTCGGGAATCAGGCCGGCTTACTATTATGTAGATGATGAGGTAGTGGTCGTCACTTCAGAAAAGCCTCCAATAAAAACTGCATTTAACGTAAACTATGAAGAAATAAAGGAGATTAAACCGGGGCATGCTCTTATAATAAATAAAAACGGTGACGTAACAGAAGAGAAATTTATCGAACCACTCGAAAAAAAATCGTGTAGCTTTGAACGCATATATTTTTCCAGAGGCACCGATCCTGACATCTATAAAGAGCGAAAGGAACTGGGCAGATTACTCCTGCCGCAAATATTAAGCGCAATAAATTTTGACCTTAAAAATGCGGTATTCTCATACATTCCCAATACGGCAGAGACATCTTTTTTGGGTATGATAGAAGGGGTTGAAAATTATCTGTCAATTCGTAGAAAAGATATAATTATTGATGGAAAACCCACCCTGGAGAAAATAGAAGACATTCTTGATTTCAGGCCAAGGATTGAAAAAATCATTATTAAAGACGCAAAACTCAGAACTTTTATCACAGACGATGAACATCGAGATGAGTTGGTAGGTCATGTGTATGACACAACCTATGAGGTCATAAATAAGGACAGAGATTCTATCGTGATTGTTGATGATTCTATTGTAAGAGGCACAACGCTTGAACGTAGTATTTTATTTTTATTGGATAAAATACATCCGAAGAAAATTGTAATCGTTTCATCTGCGCCCCAAATTCGATTTCCTGATTGCTACGGAATAGATATGTCTAAAATGAAAGATTTTATTGCTTTCAGGTCGGTGATAGCTCTAATCAAGGAGCGATCAATGGACATTCTATTAGATGATGTTTACAATAAATGTATTGCAAGTATTGGCCAGAAGGATGCACCTAACTACGTAAAAGAGATATATGCTCCTTTTACTTATGAAGAAGTATCGGCTAAAATATCTGAAATTATCACGCCTAAACATGTTACTGCAAAAGTTGAAATAGTATATCAGACTGTGGAAAACCTGCACAAAGCATGTCCAAAACATCTGGGAGATTGGTACTTTACCGGCGATTATCCAACACCAGGAGGGAACAGGGTCGTAAATAAAGCATTTGTAAATTATATGGAAGGGAAATTGGTAAGGGCATATTAGCCAACCGTAGTCTGATATTATTTATTGCTGTATAATTGAAACCAATGATTGGCTATAATAAAATATTATACCGCAAAGCTTTCGCCACATCCACAAGTTCTGGAGGCATTGGGGTTGATGAATTGAAAGCCTTTTCCATTCAGGCCATCGGAAAAATCTAAAGTAGTCCCAAGCAGGTATAGAATGCTTTTTTTGTCAATAAGTATTTTTATTCCTTTATCTTCAAATATCTTATCGTCATCTTTAATTTTCCCATCAAAATCTAATTTATACATAAGTCCCGAACATCCACCGCCTTCTACCGCAACTCTGACATTGTGACCAACAGGGTGGCTCTCTTCCTCCCTTAGTTGGATTAACTTGTCTTTTGCCCTATCTGTAATTTGTATCATCTAATTATTATTTTCTGAAATGCAAAGTAAGAGACCTAAGCTTTCAATTGCAAGACCAATATGTAATAACTGGATAATGAGGTGAATTGTTTCATGAAATATAGTTAGTACAATCTAATTTGATTCTGTCCATAAGTCTTATTTCATATCCTCATATCATAATATTTGCAAGATTTGTTTAAGGGATTTTATTTCAAAATTTACGTTGAGGGTATGTGGAGTTTCATTGGGATTATAATACATATGGTCTATTGATGCGTTTTGTGCCCCTATGATATCTGTATCCATATTATCTCCAATCATGAGTGAATTTGCTCTTGTAGCACCAGCTATTTTCATTGCATATTCAAATATTTCTTTGGACGGTTTTCTGAAACCTGAACTATCTGAAGTAATAATTTTATTAAAATAATGATAAATGTTCGCCGCTTTTAGTTTCTTATGTTGGATATCATCAAATCCATTGGATAAGATATGAAGGTTATAATTTGGTTGTAAATAATCTAAAACCTCATAAGTAAAAGGCATTACTTTTCGTTTTTCCGGAGTAATTTCTACGTATTTATCTCCAATTCCATTTGGCATTTCTTCTTCCGGTACTCCCAATTTCCCCAATATCATTTGAAATCTATTATTACGTAGTTCCATTTGTTCAATAAGCCCATGATTGTATTTATCCCATAAAAAATTATTGATTTCATTAAATACAACCAATAATTTCTGGAAATTAAAATAGCGCCATTTGGAAAAGTCGTAAATCTCATAAATTTCCATCAACGCATCTGTGGTATTACTATCAAAATCCCATAAAGTATGATCAAGGTCAAAGAAGAGATGTGTGTATTTTTTCAAGATATAATTTATGAAACGAAATTACTTTATTGAATATTTTATAGCCGAGGAATGCAGGTAAATAAAGCCTCTCCTGATTAAGGATAAAAAGGCTTGTTGGTGTTTTTGTGACTAAAAGCTGCCAATTCTCTATTGGAAAACATAACCTCAAAAACCTTAATATCTTTCAAAAGTGTGTAATCTTTATTGATGTAGATCCATGTCTGCCTCAACAAATCCTGAACTTCTTCATGAATATAGTAAAATATCCATTGATCAGATTTTCGATATCCAACAATACCAGCATTTTTAAGGTAAGTCATGTGCCGGGAGGTTTTGGTTTGTGTAAAATCTAATATTTGTTCGATATCAGAGATGCACATTTCACCATGATTTTGAATTAAATTAATAATTCGAACTCTGGGTTCTTCTGATAATGCTTTGAAAATTTTGGTACTATATGATAGACTTAAGCTTTTTAATTTCATAAATAAAAAAGTAAAAGCAGCCCGGAATTGAATATTTAATTTGCGGACAAATAATATACTTAAATGTTAAAATTCGTTAAATATATTGTCGTTTCTTAATCTTTGAAGTAATTTTAAAACAAAATATTCACTAGTGATCATTGTAAAGCACATAATATTATTTGTTGTATTTGGAATTATAATTCAATTTTCAAT
Organism: uncultured Roseivirgaceae bacterium; assembly: GCA_964507705.1. Classification (GTDB taxonomy): domain Bacteria; phylum Bacteroidota; class Bacteroidia; order Cytophagales; family Cyclobacteriaceae; genus JAAUQL01. The sequence continues at coordinate 7,936 of CAZDRA010000057.1, forward strand.
TGCAAGTTCTACTCTTGCTCAGGACGGGAAAAAGGATATAATACAATTTTCTGGTGTTGTGGCAACACAAGATACGGCAACAGGAATAATGGGAGCACACATATATGTCCCTAAAGGAGGCAGAGGCACAACAACAAATTATTATGGATATTTTTCTTTCCCGGTATTAGAAGGAGATAGCGTTGTAATCAGCGTAGTTGGATTTGAGAAAAGAAGTGTGATTGTCCCCTTTATGGATGGAGATAGTTTCACGACAATTATTGCAATGACCGAAGACACAACATTCCTTCCAGAAATTGAAATCTTACCTTTTCCAACAGAAGAAATGTTTAAAGAGGCAGTATTGGCATACAGGTTGCCAAACCAGAATGACTTAAATAATATGGACAGTAATCTTGACCCTTCAGTACTTGCAGAAATATATAGAAATATGCCAATGGATGGCAGCATGAATCATCGTTATTTCACGCAACAACAAGCAATTTATTTGCATGACGGGTATGGCCCAAGATATAATCCTTTATTAAATCCTTTTGCCTGGGCTAATTTTATAAAGTCTTTAAAAAAGAAGAAAAAATAACAAATTTCACTTTGTCCTGATTAAACAGGGGTGACACTAAAAATTTGACCTTCCACCTAGAAAGGATAATTCTTCCATGAATTGTCCCATTAATTAAGCTCCAGCTCTTTCCATATTTTATTATAGTGATAAATCCAAGGCTTTCACATGATGTCCTAAAGAATTAATTAGCAACTCTCTGGCTACATGTAGCGGAGTTGCTAACTACGTTTGTCACCCACTTCCTTGCATTTGGAAGTATTCTTTATGATGGTTTTAATATTATTTGGAGGGAGGAAAATGTATAAAAATTCCAACTATCTGAATAACAATAGAATGGAAATAAAATATATAAATATTGTTCCATCTAAAAATAAAGTAAAGTAATGATCTTTTTTATTTGGGGATGAATTTAATATTGTGACAGCAGTGATAATACTAAATATAAGCAGAATCCAACTTGACGTTATATTTCCCATGATCAATGTAAAAATGGCTAAGCATAAAATGGCTACAATTTTTGTAGCCTTGATGCCAATCAAATGAGGTAGGGTAATAAGTGTACTATTTTTATCTATATGTAAATCTCTTGTATCAAATGGAAGTGTGATGGAGAAGATAAAAAGTAAATGCGCAATGAATATCATTATGACTTCTTCAGAAAAAATATTTTTATTTTCTATTATGGCTGGTAAAAAAGATGAAACGGATGCCCAAACATAAGCTATCAAAAATATTTTTAGAATTGGGATACTCCGAAGAGGCAAGTACAAAAATGATGTTGATTTTAAAGGGACATTATACAGCATTGAAATTAGACCAAGATGGAATAGGAATATTATACTTTCTATAGAAATACAAAGGGTATGAATTAGAATAATTAGCGATAGAAGAATTGTAAATTTTAGCCTTTTGTCAATAAGTAAATTTGATAATTTATAAGAGCTGAGAGCAAAAAAGTTGAAATTCAATTTTGTGTTGATCTGATAGACCAATAGAGTTGACCAAAAAATTAGGCTTGAGATTGAATAGTCAGGAAAGCTTTTATTAATTAATAGGTTTCCTGTGGTGAAAAATGCAACACCACAAATAGATATAAAATAATTTTCTTTTAATATATATTGACCAATCTTATAAATCTGTGGAGAGGAAACAATGATCAGTTTATTTTATTTTTCGCTTTTTTTTGAGAACGTTTTTACGCCATAACCAATTGCCCCAGCTAAAAGTAGAATTATCCCCTCTGCAATTGGCGCTTGATTTCCAGGTCCTCCAGGCCCTGCCTGTAGTATTGGAAAAAGAAAATAAGCTAAATATTGTAGTGCAACTATTACTCCCATTGCTAAATAAATTCTGTTTCTAAAGTTAAATAAAAATCAATGTAAATTTATGCAATTTTTATTTATAGTGTTCTCTTAACTTCTTTTTGTTCAAAACTTTCTATTACATCACCAACCTTGATGTCATTGAAATTTTTTATTCGAATTCCGCATTCAAATCCATGCTTAACTTCAGTTACATCGTCTTTATATCTTTTTAAAGCCTCAATATCTCCGGTATAAACTACAATGCCATCTCTGATTAAACGTATCCTGTTCTTTCTTATAATTGTACCATCAGTTACCATACAACCAGCAACAGTTCCGATTTTGGTAATTTTAAATACATCTCTTACCTCTACATTGGAAACGATAACTTCTTCAATATCTGGCGCAAGTAAGCCTTCCATCGCATCTTTAATTTCGTTGATGGCGTCATAAATAACTGAATAATGGCGAATTTCTATCTCTTCCTTTTCAGCTAACCTTCGTGCTATCGCAGAGGGTCTTACCTGGAAGCCGACGATAATTGCATCAGATGCAGAAGCCAATAGAACATCTGACTCACTGATTTGACCTACAGCTTTATGTTTAATATTGATTTGAATTTCTTCTGTTGATAGTTTCAAAAGAGAATCGCTTAATGCTTCTATCGAGCCATCAACGTCACCCTTGATGATGATATTTAATTCCTTGAATGATCCTATTGCTAATCTTCTGCCAATTTCGTCTAATGTGATATGTTTTTTGGTTCGAAGTCCTTGTTCTCGTTGGAGTTGTTCCCTTTTGGTAGTAATTTCTCTTGCCTCTCTATCAGAGTTCATCACATTAAATTTATCTCCTGCTTGTGGAGCACCATTTAATCCTAAAACTGATATTGGAGTCGATGGGAGAGCTTTTTGTGCTTTCTTACCTCTATGGTTATACATGGCTTTTACCTTACCATAATAAACTCCGGCGAGTATTACATCTCCCACTTTTAATGTTCCATCCTGAACTAGCACTGTCGATACGTAGCCTCTACCTTTATCCAACTCTGCTTCTACAATTGTACCAGATGCTGCTTTATTTTTATTTGCTTTTAATTCTAATAATTCTGCTTCAAGTAATACTTTTTCAAGCAATTCATCAATACCCTGACCAGTTTTAGCAGATATCTCCTGACACTGATATTTACCACCCCATTCTTCAACAAGGATATTTACATTTGACAATGCTTCCTTGATTTTATCGGGATTAGCATTTGGCTTATCAACTTTATTTATAGCAATTACTAGAGGAACTTCAGCAACCAATGCGTGATTAATGGCTTCTTTAGTTTGAGGCATCACATTATCATCGGCAGCTACTACTATAATTGCTATATCAGTAAGTTTTGCCCCTCTTGCCCTCATGGCGGTAAAAGCTTCGTGCCCCGGAGTATCAAGAAATGCTACTCTTTTTCCATCATCTGTCGTTACATCGTAAGCACCAATATGTTGCGTGATTCCGCCTGACTCGCCTTCGGTTATTTTTGAACTTCTAATATAATCGAGGAGGGAAGTTTTACCATGATCAACATGGCCCATAATAGTAACAATAGGGGCTCTTTCTTTAAGATCTTCTTCCTTGTCTTCAATTATTTCTACATCAATATTTTCTTCTTCATCAACAAATTCTACTGTAAATTCAAATTCATCAGCAATAATAGTAATTGCTTCAGCATCAAGTCTTTGATTTATGGAAACAAACATACCTAAACTCATACATGTAGATATGATCTCATTAACTGAAATATCCATTAACGATGCTAAGTCATTGGCAGAGATAAATTCATTAACCTTTAAAATTTTTGAATCTTCTTGTTCTTTAATCAATTCCTTTTCGTGTGCTTCTGCTACGGCAGATCTTTTTTCACGTCGATATTTTGATCTGCTTACATTGCTTGATTTTCCAGCTCCGCTGAGTTTCGCAAGTGTAGCCTTGATTTGTTCCTGAATTTCTTTTTCTGTTGGTTCTTCTTTTTGAACACGTTGTTTTTTGTCTTTTCTTCTAAAGTTGCTGGATCGAGAATCACTTTTTACAGGAGTTGGCCGTTCTGGTTCGGTTTTTCTTAGTCTTTTCCTGGGTCGTTTTTTCTTTTTCTTTTCTTTACTATCATCAGAAGAAGCAACGGGTTTTTCTATCTTTTTTGGTAACTCTATTTTACCAAGAACTTTTAGACCTTTTAAAGTTTCGGCTTTGGCCTCTATTACTTTCTCGTTAGTATTTTCAGGGCTTGTTTCCTTTTTAGTTTCCGGGACAACAACTTCTGTCTCAGCCTGCTTTTCTTCTTTATTTTGAATAACTGGGGTGTCAGATTCTTTTATTGTTTCTACTACTTCTGGTAATTCCTCAGTTTTAGTACTTTCTTTTTCTACAGTTTTATCTTCCGATTTGACAACCTTGGTTTCAACAGGTTTTTTCTCTTTTTTCTCAGGTATTACTTTTTCTTCCTTTTGTTTGGTTTTCTTTTTAGCCAGATCTATTTTTCCAACAACCTTTATTCCTTTCAGTTTTGGTTTTTCAGATAATTGATCACCATCAGATTGTTTGCTGGATTTTGTCGTTTCTGGAGTAAACTTGGCTTCAGGTTTATTCTCAATTTGATGCCCTTTTATTAGTATTTCTTCCTCATCTTCACGATCCGGTTGCGAAACAGGGCTTTGAGAATCAATGACTACATTTTCAATATGCTTGGTGCCAATAGAAAGTCCAGAAGCTTCTTCTCTATCAAGTGCAGAATCTGCAAATTCTTTTGAAAGCAGATCAAGTTGTTCTCCATCAATTTTGAAATTAGGATTATCGTCGATTTTGAATCCGCGGGAATCAAGAAACTCAATAATGGTATTTTTCCCAATATTGAGTTTCCTGGCTACCTGACTTAATCTCATTGTTCTTACAGCCATCAATAATTATTTTAAAAGTGTTTCAAGCAAGAATTATTATTCAAATTCTTGCTTGATAATATTCAATACCGCTTCAATAGTCTCTACTTCGAGGTCTGTTCTCTTACCCAATTCTTCAATAGAAAGTTCCAGAACACTTTTAGCAGTATCTAAACCAATTCTTTTGAATTCATCAATTACCCATGTGTCAATTTCATCTGCAAATTCTTCTAGATCTACATCTTCATCAACTTCACCACCCTGAATATCTCTGAATACATCAATTTCGTAACCTACTAATTTACTGGCCAATTTAATGTTATGCCCACCCTTACCAATTGCTAAGGAAACTTGATCAGGTTTCAAGTAAACTGATACCCGACCTTCTTCTTTCTCAACTTTTATATCAGTAATATTTGCAGGGCTCAATGATCTGCTAATGTACAAATCGATATTTTCGGTAAAATTAATGACGTCGATATTTTCATTTTGTAATTCTCGAACAATACTATGTATTCTGGATCCTTTCATTCCCACACAGGCACCGACCGGATCAATACGATCATCATATGATTCTACTGAAACTTTTGCTCTTTCTCCAGGCTCTCTGACTACATTTTTAATTGTGATCAAACCATCAAATACCTCGGGGACTTCATTTTCAAATAGACGTTCGAGGAATGTTGGTGAAGTTCGCGATAAAATAATTCTTGGGTTACCATTAACCATTTCGACTCTATGCACAATTGCTCTTACTGAGTCACCTTTTCTGAATCGATCTTTTGGAATTTGCTCAGATTTTGGAAGATTCAATTCATTTCCTTCAGCATCGATAAGCAGCATTTCTCGTTGCATTACCTGGTAGGCTTCACCAACAATGATTTCGCCAACAAGGTCTTTGTATTTTAGAAAAAGATTATCTTTTTCGAGGTCTTTGATTTTTTGAATCAATGTCTGCCGAGCGGTCATAACGGCCCTTCTTCCAAAATCTACTAATTTAATTTCTTCAGCAACCTCTTCACCTATTTCAAAATCCGGCTCTATTTTAATTGCATCAGCATGACTTATTTTGTCATAATCCCAAATATCTTCAGAATTATCATCAACAATTTCTCTAAATCTCCATATCTCAAGGTCGCCTTTATCAGCGTTTATGATGATATCAAAATTATCGTCAGTGTTGTATTTCTTTCTTATCATCGTACGGAATACGTCCTCCAAAATCCTAATCATTGTAGGACGATCCACATTTTTATGTCTTGCAAATTCGGCAAACGATTCAATTAATGTTGAGTGATCCATCGCTTTAATTATATGCTTAATTTATATTTCATTTTAAAATCTGATAACAACCCTAGCTTCTTCAATAATGTTAAATGGTAATGTTAAAGACTGACTATTTAGTTCTTTTTTAACTTTACCGGACTTAATAGAAATCTCAATTTCTTCATTAACTACATTGAGAAGCCTTCCCTGATATTTTTTATTGCCTTTTGTAAATAATTCAAGTTCTCTTCCAATATGTTTTGGATATTGTCTTATTGATTTTAGTGGCTTATCTACACCGGGTGAAGATACCTCTATTAAATATTTTCCCTCAATAATGTCTTTTTCATCCAATTCATTTGACAATTCCCTGCTAATACTAGAGCACTCATCAACATCAACACCTTGATCTCCATCTATATAAACCAATATCTTCAGATTGCCTACTTTGCCTTTTACTACTACATCAACAAGAAAGACATCCTTATTTTCTGTATAACCTTCAACTAAATTGGCAACAATTTCTTTAATATCCACTTTATCTAAATTATGAGCCATTAAAAAAGGGGACTTTGGTCCCCTCAGGTTCTCTATAAAATTCGATGCAAATGTAGTGAAATTGATATTTAAAACAAATAAAAATACTTCTACGCAGCATAATTTATACTGATAATTATAGAGTAAAAAAGTTATTGGCTATTTGTACTGATATTTAGTTCACCTCAGTGATCAATAATTATCATTTTTCTTAATTTTGCCGAATGCAAAATAATTTGAGAGTATATAATTCTCTGACTAAGAAAAAGGAATTATTTGAACCCATCAATCCTCCATTTGTTGGAATGTATGTATGTGGCCCAACTGTTTATAGCGATGTGCATCTTGGAAATGTAAGAACATTTTTAAGCTTTGATATAATTTATAGATACTTAATGCACCTCGGGTATAAGGTTAGGTATGTGAGAAACATTACCGATGTTGGGCATCTTGAAAATGATGCCGATGAAGGGGAAGACAAAATAAGTAAAAAGGCCAGACTGGAAAATTTGGAACCAATGGAGATAGTTCAGAAATATACCAACGACTTTCATAGGGTTACTGCAAAATTTAATATGCTTGATCCTGATATTGAACCAAGTGCTATTGGGCATATTCAGGAGCAGATACAAATGATTGAAAAACTGGTAGATAAAGGCTTTGCCTATGAAGTAAATGGTTCAGTTTATTTTGATGTTTTAAAATATAATGAAACAGAGAAATACGGGATTCTTTCGGGGCGAGTTGTAGAAGAATTGATGGCAGGTTCAAGAGCGCTAGATGGACAAGCTGAAAAAAGAAATAATGTTGATTTTGCGCTATGGAAAAAGGCAAGTCCATCGCATATCATGAGGTGGGATTCTCCCTGGAGTGTTGGCTTTCCGGGATGGCATCTTGAGTGTTCTGTGATGAGCTCTAAATATCTGGGAGAAACTTTCGACATTCATGGCGGCGGAATGGATTTGAAGTTTCCTCACCATGAATGTGAAATTGCTCAATCTGTTGGTGCTACAGGAAAGAATCCTGTAAAATATTGGCTGCATACAAATATGCTTACAGTCAACGGACAAAAAATGAGCAAATCACTGGGAAATTCTTTTTTGCCAGAAGAATTATTTACTGGGAGTCATGATTTACTAAATGAACCGTATAGTCCTATGACAGTACGGTTTTTCATTTTACAATCACACTATTCCAGTACACTCGATTTTTCCAATGACGCACTAAAAGCAGCGGCAAAGGGGTATAAAAAAATAATTAATGGATTAGTTTTAGCCAAAAAGCTTAAATTCTCCAAAGATGAAACAAGTGATCTAAATGAAAAAACAGTTTCTCAAATCAATGGAATAATTGACAATTGCTATCGTGCGATGAATGACGATTTCAATACTGCCCAAGCCATAGCTCATGTTTTTAATTTATTAAAGAAAATTAATTCTATTTCAACCGGGAATTTAACTGCAGGAGAAATAGGAGAAGAGATATTTGAAAAACTAATGAGTACATATATCTCTTTTGTAGAAGATATCCTTGGCCTACAAGAAGAAGAGGCTTCAGATGCTGCTGGGTTTATCAGCATAATTATTGATTTGTATAAGGAAGCTAAGGGTTCAAAAAATTATGAAAAAGTAGATGAGATAAGAAGTAACCTCAGGCAATATGGTATTGTACTTAAGGATATGAAAGAGTCAGTTGGTTGGGCATACGAAGAGCAATGAATAGAGGAATATTAAATATAATTATAATTGCATGGATTGTTTTTTTTGGATGCGAAAGCAGTAAGAAATCAATTGATCACGTAGCTAGCAGGAATTTAAAAAAAGCTATAACTGTACCACCATTCAACAGAGATACTGCATATTTTTTTATTCAGAAGCAAGTTGATTTTGGGCCGCGAGTTCCGAATACTGACGCTCACAAAGTCTGCGGGGAGTACTTAGTAGATAAGTTTAAATCTTACGGGGCAATAGTTACAGAGCAAGAATTTATCGAGCAGGCATATAATGGAAATATGCTTTATCTGAAAAACATAGTAGCCTCTTACAACCCAAAAGCAAAAAAACGGATAATTCTTGCAGCGCATTGGGATACAAGACCGTATGCAGATAAAGATATTGATGGGAGATATGAACCTTTTGATGGAGCAAATGATGGAGGAAGCGGGGTTGGGGTTTTGCTTGAAATTGCGAGAATTATGAACAAAAGTGAGAAGCCTAATGTGGGGATTGATATCATTCTTTTTGATGGAGAAGATTATGGAGAACATATAGATGTGAAAAATTCGCCACTCAAAAATGGCCTGGTAAAAATATGGTGTTGCCTGGGGTCGCAATATTGGGCTTTCAATCCACATAAACCTGGATATTCTGCATATTATGGCATTTTGCTTGACATGGTAGGATCGAAAGATGCCACTTTTTATAAAGAAGGAGGGTCTATGCAATTTGCACCCAAAGTCGTAAAAAAAGTATGGAAAACAGCCAGAGGCCTTGGGTATTCTAATTATTTTGTAAATACAAATAGCTCAGGAATTATGGATGATCACATTTTTGTGAATAGAGACGCCAAAATTCCAATGATTGATATCGTAGAGTTTGACCCAGGTTCTCATGGGTATTATTTCGGCAAATACCACCACACCAGAAATGACAATATGAGCATCATTGACAAACAAACCCTCCAGGCAGTTGGTGAAACCTTACTTTACACAATTTACAACGAATAATCTCAAGTCTTTTTTCGCTGTTGGAATGTGATAAAACAAGCCACAACAAAACTGATTCTTCCTGCCATAATGGTTATGGACTTTATTATGTCTACTGCCCAACTTGAACTTGATGAGGCAATCGACAAATGGTTATTGAAAAACAGCCAAAATTGATTTATTATTAAATTGAAAGTTGAGGTGTCTGAATCTAAAACAATGAGCAAAATTGTAGGAATAGTAAATGCGATAAGGCAATAAATCAATAAGTTTTTTGCTATTGAATTGACAATGGTAATTTGTGAGAAATTGTTGTTGTTTTTCCAAGGCAATGAAAATGCCCATATCAAACTTAAAGTTGTTAGACCACCACCTGTAGAAAAAGGCCCTGAACCAAACATTGAAGCCAGGAGATTTAAAATTACGCTGCTTTCTACTCTCGAATTTTCATTCAAATAGTAACCAAATCCACGGAGACTTGAAACATTATAAATGCTTGCGATAGTTGATTCCATAATATTAATATCACTCAGATTGCCCCCATATCTGCTAAAAAAATGAATTGCAGAAAATACTGCAAGAAATATGGCAGTTCCAAAAACTGATATTTTTGTAATAGGAGACCAATCGACTGTGTGATCATTTAACCGTTCTCTCAATTTCAAAGGAGAGAAAAGCTCATAAATCGCAAATATTCCCAAATTTCCCAAGACAGCACCTCCTACAATTCCCAATTGAAAAATATAGTTTCTATCGTAGAATTCATTCGGGATCAATTGTTTTAAAAACGGAAATCCAGCATTATTAAATGAATTTATTGAAAGCGAAATTGCTGTCAGCATCTTTTTTTGAATGTTATTATCTACTATTTCTGCCGGGATAATATACAAGAAGAATAAAAACAGCAATGATTCTATTGAGAGCGAAATGATGATGGTAAGTTTGATTGCTTTCGTTATGCCATTTTTTTTATCCTGCTTACTTCCAAAAAGTTGCCAGTAGAACCATAACAAAATTGATAAAATAGCGATACCCACACTTTGAGAAATAATAAAGGAAAATACAATATACGATTGTGGTAAATCGTCCTTGAAAATATTAGTGTCGATATGTGTTAGGGAACCAAGGTCGGAAGCACTCAGGAAGCTTAATGATGAATTTGCCGAAATAAAAATCTCCGAACTAAAATAAAGATGCGCTAAAAAGCATAGGATAATTAATCCAAAATATGTACATAAAAAGCCATAAAATGGATTTTTCATCAATTGTTTTTATTGGGGGTCTCTATTAATTCATTTCTACCAGGGCCCAGAATACTTTATCTATATCCTGTTGCGGGCTTTACTTAGATATTGTGTTTTTTAGCTTCTTCAAGGAATTGTGTTTTTTCGATACTCACCACGCCAAGATGCTCACAAACCAATCCACCTGCAAGATTTGATAATTCTGCAATTGTTTTGTCTGGCAATCCGAGTGCAAGGCAAAGCGATGCAGTACTGATCACAGTATCTCCGGCTCCAGAAACATCAGAAATAAATCTTGTATGGGCAGGGATGAAATGTTGTTTTTCGTTAGATGATAAAAATACACCATGCTCCGATCGTGTGATAAATACCTTGTCAATCTTCATTTTGCTTTTCAAGGAATTGGAAGCTTCCACTATGGCTGTTTCGTCATCATCACTAAAATCCAGATTTAGCCCTTCTTTTATTTCTTTTAAGTTTGGCTTGAAAAGTGTTACATTTTCATAACTTAAAAAATTGATTTTTTTGGGATCTACGGCTGTTGGAATATTTTTAGATTGAGCTAATTGAACTATGGATTTTATAATACTTTTACCAAGAACTCCTTTGTCATAATCTTCAAATATCACGACATCAGCTTCCTGAATTTGTAGCTCAACTTTATCTAAAAGTAATTGGCTATCTTTTTTGCTAAGGGGCTTGGCATTTTCTCTATCTATTCTGAGTAATTGTTGGGAACTGGAAAGCATACGCTCTTTTACAGTAGTGATGCGGTCCCCACTTTGAATAATGCCCATGGTATCCATGCCTCTGGATTTCATGATATTAATTAAGGAATTCCCGTCATGATCGTCGCCAACAACCGAGCACAATATGGGTTTCGCTCCAAGAGCCGCTATGTTTTTAGCGACATTTGCTGCGCCGCCAAGCCGCATTTCCTTGTTGGTAATGGATATAATTGGTACCGGAGCTTCAGGAGATATACGTTCTACTTTCCCCCATATGTACGAATCGATCATTACATCTCCGACAATCAGGGCTTTAAGCCCTGAGAATTTATCGAAAATTTCATCTAAAGATTTCAAATATTTTTATTTTAAATGTGCTAATGCGTCTTTGATTTGCGCCAGTGCAGATACTAAATTTTCATCGGAAGCTGCATAAGAAATTCTAATGCAATTCGGAGATCCAAAAGCTCCACCTCCCACAACTGACACATGCGCTTTGCTCAAAATATACAATGCAAGATCACTGGCATCATTGATGGTAGATTCGCCATCACTTTTACCAAAGTATGCACTTATATCAGGGAATACATAAAATGCACCTTCGGGTTCATTTGATTTAATTCCGGGTATTTCATTTAGCAGATCCAACACCAATTGCCTTCTTCTTTTGTAGGCAGCGGCCATTTCCCTTGTAGGTCCCATGTCACCTTTTACAGCAGCAATTGCAGCCCTTTGGGCTATGGAGCATATTCCAGAGGTCGTTTGTCCTTGCAGTTTATTAACTGCTTTTGCCAGCCATTCGGGGGCACAGATATATCCTACTCTCCATCCTGTCATGGCGTGACCTTTCGAAAACCCATTAACTGTAATTGTCCTTTCCGCCATTCCAGGAAAAGCACCAATGCTTACATGCTCACCAGTGAAATTGATATATTCATATATCTCATCAGCAATCACCATGATATTTTCATGCTTTAAAACAACATCAGCAATGCCTTGAAGTTCTTCTTTGCTAAATACTGCTCCACTTGGATTACATGGAGAAGAGTAAATAATCGCCTTGGTTTTATCAGTAATTGCGGCTTCCAACTTATCGGCAGAAGCTTTAAAATCTTCTTCGATTTCTCCCTTGACAAAGACAGGAACACCTTCAGCCAGTTTTACCATATCGACATAACTTACCCAATATGGCGTATAAATAATTACCTCATCACCAGGGTTGAGGATGGTAAGAAAAATATTTGAAATAGAATGCTTCGCTCCACCGGAAACAATGACGTTATTTTCCGTACATGTCAACCCATTTTCTTTTTGAAGTTTTTCGGCGATACCTTTTCTCAATTCAGGATAGCCAGGGACCGGAGGGTACGAAAAATATAATCCTTCATCAATCGCCTGTTTGGCAGCTTCCTGAACGTGTTTGGGAGTTTTGAAATCAGGTTCTCCAAGGCTTAAACTTATAATGTTGATACCGCGTGATTTGAACTCGCGAGCTTTTTGAGCCATGGCAATTGTAGCTGATTCTGCCAGGGCATTAATTCTGTTTGATAAAATACTCATTAGTAAATATTGTTTTTGGAATTGTAATTCGGGCACAAAATTAAGAAGAAATGACAATCCATTTTATCAAATTATAAATTATTAAAAAATAATTAAAGAGTCTACTCCGAAAACAGACAATTTTCACAAAAAGGGTTGTTTTCGATGAGATTTTTATTTTTTGAAATTCGGTGATGCTTGATTATCAGCTAATTGAAAAAAATGAAAATATCGCCAAAAGAGATTTTTTTGGTTTTGTGTGTTTTCGGAGTGGACTCCTTCAAGGAGATCTTTATCAATTATTCCTGATTACCCATAAAGGCTTATGAGATGAAGCGAATTTTAAAGGTAGTTTAGTATTAACGTTGATTATGCTTAATGGATTTTTGCATCAATTCCAGCTTCACAAATTGATTCTTTCATTGGTCGTAATTCATCGAAAGTGCCTTTTTTTACAGCACATTTACCTCTGTAATGAATAATGTAGGTGCATTGTTCCGCTTGTTCAGTTGAGTGTTTGCAGACTTTAATTAAAGTTTTTGTCACGTGAGGAAAAGTATTGAAATCGTCGTTGTACACAATAAGATCTTTTTGATCTTCCGTGACAATTGCTTCTAAAACTGCAAAATCTTCCTTACTTTGATAACTTAATTTCATTTACTTATAATTTTGCAGAAACGTTGCCATTAATAGATTGCAATCCTGCCGACCTCAACTATAAAATTAATAGAACAAAATTAAATAAAAATATTCATTATTAAATTTCCAATAATCATATGACCCCTGGATTAGTATTTACAATTATTGCCCTCTATTTCGTATTGCTTTTATTGATCGCCAAGTTCACATCCAAAGAAGCAACGACCGAAACTTTCTTTACTGCAAAAAGACAATCTCCTTGGTTTATTGTTGCATTTGGAATGATTGGCGCTTCCTTATCAGGGATTACTTTCATTTCAGTTCCTGGAGAAGTTGCCAATAGTAATTTCGAATATCTCCAGATGGTTCTTGGATATTTACTGGGTTATTTGGTAATAGGAGGAGTGCTAATGCCGCTTTATTATCGATTAAACCTCGTTTCAATTTATAGTTACCTTGAAGATAGATTTGGGTTTTGGTCGTATAAAACGGGCTCATTTTTCTTTTTATTGTCAAGAACGATTGGTGCTGCATTCAGGCTCTTTTTAGTAGCTACCGTTTTGCAGATGGCGATATTCCGTGAGTGGGGAGTGCCATTTTGGATTACAGTTTTGATCACAATTCTTTTGATATGGGTTTACACATTTAAAGGCGGTATAAAAACCATAGTTTGGACAGACACACTTCAAACCTTTTTTATGCTTACAGCAGTGGCAGTAAGTATTATCATTATTATGAAATCCCTGAACATTGGATTTATGGATTTACCAAAAGTGATTGCCCAAAGTGAATTTTCAAATGTATTTGTGTGGGATTGGAAACCAAGAACAAATTTTTTTAAACAGTTTTTTGCGGGGACATTCATTACCATTGTGATGACAGGCCTGGATCAAGACATGATGCAGAAAAATCTCACGTGCAAAAATATCAAGGAAGCCCAGAAAAACATGTTTTGGTTTAGCTCGATTTTGGTCATTGCCAATCTTATGTTTCTATCACTCGGAGCTTTGTTATATATTTATTCTGCCGAAAACGGAATAGCAATTCCTGGGAAAAGTGATGACTTATTCCCTTTCTTGGCAATCAACCATTTCAATACCTTTGCAGGAATTTTGTTCATCTTGGGGATCACAGCTGCGGCATACTCAAGCGCCGATTCTGCATTGACGGCATTGACCACTTCTTTTTGTGTTGATTTTCTGAACTTTCAGAAAAAGGAAGATGAGGCATACAAAAAGAAAACAAGGATAAAAGTTCATGTAGCGTTTTCATTTTTAATTTTCATTGCCATTATGGTGTTTAGCATGATTAATAACGAGAGTGTGATCACGTCACTGTTCAAGGCTGCCGGTTACACTTATGGCCCTTTATTAGGATTATTTGCTTTTGGCATGTTTACCAAAAAGCAGGTCAAAGACAAATGGGTTCCATTCGTTTGTCTTATTTCCCCATTGATTTCTTATATAATTAACATCAATTCTGAAGCCTGGCTTGGAGGCTATAAATTTGGATTTGAGATTTTGATTCTAAATGGATTGATAACCTTTTTGGGTTTATGGATGGTTTCTGTAAAAGAAAGCTATTCCCGATAATGTCTTTCTAAAATAGGTTTTATTTCTTTTGTCCATATGGCATAGCCCTTGGCGTTCATATGTAGGTTGTCTTTGATAAATATATCTTGAAGCACGTTTCCATTTTCATCAAGCATAAGAGTGGCAGTATCTATAAAAAAGTAATTGTTCTTTTCATCGATAAACTTCTCAATTAATTGATTGGCCTTTTTCATTTTGTCCCAATACTTGACACGGCTAATTGAAGGTTTTATTGCTATGAAGAAAACTTTGGTTTTCGGCATATTTTCCTGCATATAGTCATAAAATAACTTGAAGCTTTTAAGTGCTAAATCCGGTTTGGTGTGATCATTGGCCAGGTCATTTTCACCACAATAAAACACCATGATTTTTGGATGATGCGGTAACAATATCCTGCCTGCAATAGCTGTGACTTCAGGAATGGTTGATCCTCCAAACCCTCTATTTATCACATCCATGGGAGCCATGTCTTCTTTTAGGGTTTTCCACATCTTGATGCTTGAACTACCGGTAAATATTATCGTATTGGAATTGTAGCCTATTTTTTGATCTTCCTGTTCAAACTCGATAAAAGTGGATTCGAAGTGACTTGTAGTTTGTTGAGCTAAAATAATATTACTGGAGAAAACAAAACAAATCAGCAGTGTACTTATATATTTATTCATGATATTAACACTTCGTTAAATTGTAAATTATTAATTATGAATTAAAAAACTTAATATCAGTCCATTAACATCAAGCCTAATTACCAGGCAATTAGCTGACAGTCAGTTGGGCACAAAAAATCACCAAACCATTGTGATATTAATTTGATTATCAAATAATCCCAATAATAGCCCAACCAAAGAAATTAAACCTCATCAAAGGAAATTTGTTAGTTATTTCCAGTACTGGTATTATTCCCGATTAAATTGAAACTTAGATTTTGCCCTATTGTTAAATAGATATATAGCAGCCATAAAAGACAAAATTCCGGATATGGCAAATGAAATGATAAAGTTTTCGGGTTTATTGTTGTGACTATAGCCGGCAACCAGCCCGCCAATACCAATACCTACTTCAAGTGCTATAAACATTGTTGCCATTGCTCTACCAACATGTTTTTTGTCTGCCATGTCAATTGTCCAGGCAAATATAGTTGGAGAATTTAGCCCGGTGGCAACGCCAAATAGAGATGCGCCAAGGTAAAAAACCCAAATTTCTTTTCCACTACCAATAATAAACATAGCGACACTTAGTAGGAGACATCCAATTATCATTAAAGGTATTCTTCCGTAAATATCGCTCAATTTGCCTGCGATGATCCGTATCAGCAATGAAGAAATGGTGAATACGCTAAAAAACATCCCCTTATTTGAAATTCCTAAGTGCTTGCTCAAATCAGGAATTAAGGTAAGTATAACACCAAATGAAAAGGCGATAAGGGCCATTGTTATGGCAGCAGGTATGGCCCTGGGTTCAAATAGATCTTTGCGTTTTAGTTTTAATAATGACCATCTAAATTGTTGTTTTTTAACAAGCGTTTCCGGCATATTTACCACCACCAATATTGAAAGCATTGCAAAAATAGAAGAACAATAAAACATCATATCATAGCCAAAATTCATGGATACCCAACTTCCCATTGCAGGACCGGCCGCCATGCCCAATGTGCCAAACATGCCAAGAATTCCCATAGCCTCACCGCGTCTGTGGAATGGGGCAATATCTCCAACATAAGCCGAGGTGGCAGTTGGCTTAAATCCTGTCGACATACCGTGAATAAGTCTCAATAAAAAGAACCCGAAAATTGTTGTCATTATTGGGTAAAGAAAGCCAACGACAATACAAATTAGTACACCATAAATGATAACCGGTATTCTGCCGATTGTATCTGTCAGCTTACCGCTAAAAGGCCTTGATATTCCAGCCATTAATGTAAATAATGGGATGATAAGACCTTTGTGATCGCCTCCACCTAAGGATGTGAGATAATCGGGAAGTTCGGGAATGATAAGATTGAAGCTGGAGAAAAACAGGAATGAACTGAGGCAAAGTAACCAGAATTTGTAAGTATATAGATTGTTGTTGACTCCTCCCATGATTCTAAACGAAGGTGCAATATTAACCTGAATTATTTACAATTTTTAGGCTGGATTGAAGGTTTTAGCTCAATTAAAAAAGTTAATGCAATTCCCAGGATCTTCCCGGGTGCTCCACTCGAAAGGTTTCGATACAACCTCTATCTTGAAGTGTCACATAGCACGTTTTGCCATCTTTACCACCAAAAGCAATATTTGACGGTTTGCTCCCCTTTAGTTTTATTTCACGAATCAACTCTCCTTCTGGTGAAATCATAGCTACTGTACCTTTGCCATGTCGGGTGATGAATAGATTTCCTTTGATGTCACATCTCATTCCGTCCATGCCAAAGTCCGGGAAAGTAATAAACTTTCTTTTATTGCTAATATCTCCATCTTTTGATAAATCATAAATCCAGACCACTTTTTGCACGCTTTCATTTACATACAATATATCTTCATTTGGCCCAACTTCCACACCATTGGTTGTACCCATATTTTCTTCCAGCAATGTCACTTTTCCATTTGTATCAACTCTCCATAGATTACCGGTAGATGCTTTCCAATTTGGGTCGCTCGCATAAATGATATCATTTTTTCCAATGGCAATGTCATTGGGTTGATTCATGCTTGGCTCATGTGCAAAGACACTTATTTGCTTTGTGGCCATGTCAACTTTCAGCACATTATGATTTGTATAATCAGCAATAAGCATAAAACCCTGACTATGAAATCGTATGCTATTTCCAATGCTTTCATTGGGCAGCTCAATGAATATTTCACTCTTTCCATGTGAATTGACCTTGCCGATAGTGCCTTGTTTTTGGTAGTTCACCAAATAGACATTGCCATTCTTATCGCATACCGGCCCTTCAATCCCCGAAGTAAAACCACCAGGCTCAGTGAAGTCGGAGCTGGTATATAATTTATTTTTTTTGCTTGCGTGATGAATCTCAGGTTTTTCGCTTGCTCCCAGAAATAGGATTGCAGATGACAGAATAGTGAATATTACAGATCTCATGTTTTAGGTTTGAAATGGGACATAAAATGATAATAGGTATGAGTCTACTCCGAAAATATCGCCAAAAGAAACTTTTTTTGGTTTATAGGTGTTTTCGGTGTGGACTCATGTGTATAAATGTAGTAAAAAATCAGGTATGATGGCTTTAATTCGTCACCCTTTTCAATTCGTCTGCTGAACCGACAGATCGCTTTCTGGCGCCTTTTATTTTTCTGCTTCCAAACTTCTGAGTATAGGTAATGGTAAATACACGTTTATCCCATTTATATCTCCCATCTACCCTAAAAGGTGCGTCTTCAACATCTTTCCATCTCATTTGAGTTGTTTCAAAAATGTCGTTAATAGAAAATCTCAAAGTTCCATTGTCATTTAGTTCCTTCTGAATTCCTAAGTTTACAAATCCCATGGCAAGCCAATTAAAATAGCCCCCGATGACAGGAGACCGGTAAAACCCTGAAAGCTCAATTGTAAATTTGCCGGGAAGTTTAAATGTCTGTGTGGTATTAAATTGAAACCCCAATTGACTCCTTTTATACATTTCTTCATCTATTTCGGATTCAATCAATTGCCAGTTACCTGAAAAATTATTTTGCATTTCCCACCAATCTGTTATCTGGAATGGGAAGGTAAAAGTTGTGGATATAGTCTCTCTTTTATCAATGTTGTCTGAGGTAAAAACCAAAATATTTGTTTCCGCATCTAGCGCTGGTACAAATCTAAAAATTGCATTTTTGTCATGGCTATATTGCAAAGAGAATATATAACTTTTAAAGGAGTAATCCGCTTTGATGT
>CAZDRA010000058.1:0-26741 GCA_964507705.1 uncultured Roseivirgaceae bacterium
CACCTGACTCATAATCAGGGGGTCCATGGTTCGAGCCCATGTGGGCCCACATTGAATATCAAGCACTTACGAAGTAAAATTTGTAAGTGCTTTTTTTTAGATACATACAAATTGAATTTTATTATCAAATACAATATGATCGTATTGACAAATGAATGTGTATTCTGTTTTCATTAGTTTGAGCTCTCAATAATAAAAACATTTAAGTTAGTAGATTTCAATTAAGTGGTAGCTGCTTATATTTATATCAATACTATCAATTCAATCCAAAGCTTGTCAACTTTTTTGCTTCTCTCAGGTTCGTGTTCACACGAATCTGAACTAAGGTCTTGTACATGCAAAATGCATTAAAGTTCCATGGATTCTCCGAACGATGAATTTTAAGGTAAATACCATCGAAAATGGTTCGTGAGGACACGAACCAAGGGTTGGGGTATGTTTGATATTTGGAGTAAATAATGTGGATGGAATCCTTTTAGTCATGATTTTCATAGACCTGTGGTAAAAAGTTTTCAGGCTTCGAGCCTACCTCTTCGGCATATTTCGTAGGGCATGCCGAAGTTGCAATAAAAAGTATTCATATCAATTGAATCCTGGCTTTTTCAAATGTATAAGCCTCTTCGTTTCAAAAAAATCTTCTTTGAAAAATGTCGAAATTTCATGGATTTCTGTGGGCCAATTTATTTGCTTTAGTTCTTCTTCAAGGTCGCCACCTTTCAGGTAAATAATCCCATTGCCAATTCCAGAAGCATTTCCAGTTTTTATTTTATCGGATACCCATGAAATAAATTTTGGCAGATTGGTAACAGCGCGACTTACAACTACATCATATTGATTTTCTAATTCCTCGGCTCGAATTTGCTTTCCCTCAACATTATGGAGTTTCAAGGACTTTACGACCTCATTAACTACCTTTATCTTTTTCCCAATAGAATCTACAAGAGTAAAATTCACCTCCGGGAAATAGATACTCAATGGGATTCCGGGGAATCCTCCTCCGGTTCCAACATCTAATATTTCTGTACCCTGATTAAAATTAAATTGCTTAGCAATGGCCAATGAGTGAAGTACATGCCTGAGATATAATTCGTCAATATCTTTCCTGGATATAACATTAATTTTTGCATTCCAATTTTGATATAAATCCCACAATTGGTCATACTGATCTAACTGCTTATCTGATAATTCAGGAAAATATTTTGGTATTAAATCGAAGTAAGGGTGCATTTTAAATATGCTGTTCTTTACCTTTTACCAGATCGTACATCAACTCACGGGCTCTATGGAGTTGGGCTTTTATGGTACCAAGTGGTGACTCTAGTTCTTTGGCAATTTCTTCATACGACAGCTCATTGAAATATCTCAATTTCACCAGCCGTTGATATTTAGGAGGAAGCTTATCAACAAATATTCTCACCAGCTTAATTTTCTGACCTTTGATGGTTTCCTCCATCGGATTCAGCTCGCTATCTTCTACGTCAATAGTAATTGTTTCTCCGCTATCATCTTTAAAAGATGTATCTAAACTCATCGTTTCGAGCTTTTTCTTGCGGATGAAATCAATGGCGTTGTTTGTGGCAATTCTAAACAGCCATGTAGAAAAGGTAAATTCTTTCTTAAATTTTTCCAGGTTTTTAAAGGCTTTCGCAAATGCCTCAATAGTTAGATCTTCTGCATCATCGACATTGCGTACCATTTTCAATATCATGTGATAAACCGGCTTTTTGTAACGCTGCATCAATTCAGCAAAAGCCCTCTCATCATGATTAATGGTTGCTCTGTCAATAAGCTTAAAATCCTCTAATGCTTTATCTGAAAAATTCTTGTTTACTTCCATCTAACCTTTTTTGTAAAAAAAACTTTGAGGCCTGTCGAAATATAATAAAATATGTATATAAAATCTAAGATAGGTAACAACCAAATATTCGATTTGTCACCGGTTTTCTTTTTCAATGTCAACATAGCTGTCAATAATGATACCATTACTAGCAAAAAACTACCAAGGACAATATAAGTTTGAAATACTGACAAAATTGCCACAAAAAAACTTACCCAAAAGGTGATTTTTGACATAGACAACAATCCGAGTACAAATTTGTCAGTACTTCGATAATGCTTTCCAACGGACATGTGCCTTGTTTTCTGCTGTATAAATTCGCTCAATACAGTTTTAGGATTGGAATAAATTGTTGATTCAGGAGAAAGTACAAAGCTGGTATTTTTTCTCGTCGCATGTTGATTGACGAAAAGATCGTCATCGCCACCAACAATTTTCTGATGCATTCCAAACCCATTCTTTTCTAAAAAGAAAGATTTTCGATAAGCCAAATTTCTACCAACACCCATATACGGATTGCCAAGCAGTCCGACGCCAAAATAATGCATAGCTGTAAGCATGGTTTCGTAAGTGATAAAGGTATTTAACAGGCCGTTTGTTTTATAATACTGTGAGTAGCCAATAGAAAATATCTTTTTATCATCTCTGAAGCCGAGGCACATTTCATTTATCCAAAGATCACTTTCAGGAAAGCAATCAGCATCTGTCAATAAAATATGATCATATTTTGCTGACCTGATGCCCAAGGTGAGCGCATACTTTTTGTTGTTGATATGGTCCGGGGTATTATCGATTCTCACAAGCTTGATCATATCCTTCTTTTGCTCCAGCTCAATGAGATAGTCGTAACTTTCATCGGTTGACTTGTCGTCAACTATTATTAATTCAAAAGATTGAAATTGTTGATTAAGTAAAAGGGGGATAAGTTTCTTTAAGTTTTCAAATTCATTTTTGGCACTGATTACAATCGACACTCCTTTGATTTCGTAATCATCTCTTGTTGGTTTTTTGTACAAAAAAATTGCAATGGAAACAAAAGCAAAGAAAAAAAACTGTATTCCAGCGCTACCGATAAATAGCCAAAAAAATATTTCCAACATTAAATAATTGTTTAGTATCATTAAAACTGTAAGGTAAATGTAAAGCGATATTAGCATCTTATTGTAAATATTATCAATTATTTTTGCGCTCCGCATTACATAAGGTCATTTTAAAATGAAGCTTGCTATTCCTATTAAAAATGTTGAGGTCTGCATTTGGTAGCCAAGTATTCAGAAAAATAATATTAGCCTGAAAACGGTAATGTTTCAATAAATTATTAGTACATGAAGTTTGAATTAGTTTCCAATGATTCAGGCACCAAGGCGCGCGCCGGGCTGCTCGAAACCGCACATGGGAAAATAGAAACACCGATTTTTATGCCTGTTGGTACCGCCGGCACGGTGAAAGCCGTGCATCAGCGCGAGCTCGTCAATGACATAAAAGCACAAATTATCCTGGGCAATACGTATCATCTGTATCTCCGACCTGGCCTTGAGTTGATTGAAAAAGCCGGAGGATTGCATAAATTCATTGGCTGGGATCTGCCACTACTTACAGATAGTGGTGGATATCAAGTTTATTCATTGGCCAATGTGCGCAAAATAAAAGAGGAGGGTGTGAAATTTCAATCGCACGTAGATGGCTCAAAACATCTCTTTACTCCAGAAAGTGTAATGGATATCCAGCGAATAATTGGCGCTGATATCGTTATGGCTTTTGATGAATGTACTCCATATCCTTGCGACTATGATTATGCCAAAAAATCCATGGAGATGACCCACAGATGGCTCAAGAGATGCTGCGATCATTTTGACGCCACATCGCCAAAATACAATTTTGAGCAAAGTCTGTTTCCCATTGTTCAGGGAAGCGTTTACAAAGATCTTAGAAAAGCGTCGGCAGAAACAATTGCCTCGTACGACCGGGCCGGAAATGCCATTGGAGGATTGTCGGTAGGAGAGCCGGCTGAAGATATGTATGAAATGACCAACTTGATTTGCGACATTTTACCTAAAGAAAAACCCAGATATTTGATGGGTGTTGGAACACCGGAAAATATCCTTGAATGTATTGCGTTGGGTGTTGATATGTTTGATTGTGTGATGCCTACACGCAATGCTCGTAACGGCATGCTATTTACTACTGAGGGAATTATTAATATTAGAAATGAAAAATGGAAAGATGATTTGAGTTGTATAGATGACGGCCTTGAAAATGAAGTAAGCGCATTTTACTCCAAAGCATACCTTCGTCATTTGATCATTAGCAAAGAAATGTTGGGAGCGCAAATTGCAAGTATTCACAATCTGGCCTTTTATTTGTGGTTGGTAAAAGAGTCTCGAAGGCAAATTATCAATGGCACATTTGACCTTTGGAAAAGAGAAATGGTAAAGAAAGTAAGCCAAAGATTATAATCAGTTTCAGATTTATATCATTATTATTTTCCTTATGGTGTGCTTAAAAATAAATTACATTTACTGATGCATAACTCAGTACTTATATTATGGATATATTAGAATTATAGCATTTAGAAAATGAAAATACTTGATTGGTATATTCTCAAAAAATTTCTGAAATCATATTTATTTGTGGTTTTCGTCATTCAACTTGTGGTAGTAATTATTCATATCACCGAAAACAATGAAAACTATATTAATCATGAGTTAAGTTTTGGCCAGATCATGGGCTTTTATATGGATTATATACCATATATCGCCAATATGATCACGCCTATTACTGTATTTATCACAGTAGTATTCATGACCTCTCAACTGGCTCAACATTCGGAAATTGTCGCAATACTCAGTAGTGGTGTTAGCTTCGCAAGGCTGATGGTACCATATATGATGGGCGCCCTCATCGTTGCGATTACCTCGTTTTATTTTGGAGGCTGGATTATTCCGGATGGAAATAAAGATCGAGTTGCATTTGAAATGCAATACATAAAGGGGGCATATCATTTTACAGACAGAAATATCCATATAAAAATTGGCCCCAACACCCTGCTTTACCTTCAAAGCTACAATGTGAACAATAATGTTGGATATAAGCCAACCCTCGAAACTATCGAAGAGGAAATATTGATAGAAAAACTCCAGGCTTCGAGACTAGAGTGGCAAAAAGAAACCGGAAAGTGGCGATTGAGAAACTGGAAAAAGAGGGAAATTGATGGAATGAAAGAAATATTTTCTTATGGAAAATCTATGGATACCACCCTTAGAATTCATCCCAAAGATTTTGCAAATGATTACAGTAGGTTTGAGACTTTCACCTTGAATGAACTCTACGATTATATTGAGGAACTAAAAATGCGGGGAGCAGATGATTTGGAAGTTTATGAAATAGAAAAATATATTCGTTTTACTGCCCCATTTGCTGCATTAATATTAACATTTATTGGAATAGGGGTTTCGGCACGGAAAGCCCGCGGTGGTTCAGGGTTTCAAATTGCCCTGGGGTTTTTGTTGGCATTTATATATATCATTTTCTTTATTTTCTCACGCACCTCTGCAGAAGCGGGTAGTATCGAACCGATAATTGCCATTTGGATTCCCAATATCATTTTTACAATAATTGGCCTGCTCATTTATCGGACCGTACCCAGGTGATAGAAATAATCAAAGAAGCTCTCCTTCAAAATTAGCAGCAGGGAAATTTAAAAACCTTACTGAATGCTTTCCTTTGGTCTTATTTTTTACCTCTGCCTGAATATCTTCTGCATCTGGCCTGCAGGATTGGCCACAATTTCATTCTCTTTTTTATTGAAAGAAATGAATTAATATAGGTCCATTCTAATAATCTATTATTTTTGACAAGCAGTACTAAATACTAATTATCAATGACAAAAGATTTTCTTAATTCTAAATTTATAGCATTGTGCCTTGGCGTATCAATCATATTTGCCTATCCGGTGTTATTCATTCAAAAAGGGGAGTTAGAACTACTCATTAATCAACATCACAATGCCGGCTTAGATTTTTTATTTAAATACGTCACCCATCTTGGAGATGGGAGCCTTTTAGCAATTCTGCTTGTGTCACTTTTATTTTATAATTACTACACAACCATTCTCGCCGCATTTTCTGTAATTTTTCAAGCGATTATCGTTTCCATATTCAAAAGAGGAATTTATAAAGGATTGGAACGGCCAATTGCTTTTTTCGATGAGCATATTTCTTTAAATCTCGTAGATGGTGTTGATGTCCATAGCTCAAATACTTTTCCTTCGGGACATACCACAACAGGATTTGCATTGTTTGCAATCTTATTTATCGTGATTAATAATCGAGGAACTTTAGTTTCAACAATATTGTTTTTACTGGCTTTTTTAGTAGGCTTATCACGAGTTTATTTGCTGCAACATTTTGTGATAGATGTCTATTTTGGAGCCTTGTTTGGTGTACTATCAGTTATTTTAGGATTGTACTTTATGAATATTCTATTTGACGAAAAAAAGAGAACAGCCCTAAAAAATAAATCATTAAAAAAGTTCATGCGGTCTAAAGTACCCTGAATAGAAATTAGATTTATTGGTGGCATTTTCAATAAATGCTTAATTTTCCTAAACCATTGCAAATACGAAATGAATAGATTAACCCTCTTTATGTTCAATGGTTGGTTTTTTTTGTATCTATCTGATTGCTAGTCAATTGCTGGGAATTAGGTTTGATGTCAATGGGCTGGCATTCAGCTGTTTAATTAATAATTTCATGAAACGCTGTATGTTACTGGGACCTCTATAATTTGAAGGAAGATCCTTTTGAAACAATTGCAAAAGGCCGGAGAAGTGCCATGGCAAAATCGTACCGAGTGAATTTGGAATTGAGACATTGGTCGAAAAATTCTATTTGATGGGTCTATATTTAAAATTTATTTTTCATTTTTATGTTATCAAATATTAACTTGAGCATTTAATAATTTTATATTTTAAGTTTAATGCTCTAACAGAATGGAACTGCGAGACGATGAATAATTAGAATATTCTATTATAAATGAAACAACAAAATGGAAGTATCAACAAACCCACAGATATAAAATATGTCCTATCCATAATTTTATCTTTTTTCCTAACATCAACTTTATACGCCCAACAAATTGAGAACCTATGCGAAGAAAGAATTCTGAAAGCCAAGGCTAAAGCGATTTCCATTTATGACAAAGAAATTGGCAGCAATTCCATGGTTAATACCGGAAGCAGTTATTACGATCCTCATATAGGCATAAAAGGACATCAATATTTCAGAAATGATTATTGGGAGCAGGGTTCCTTAGTTTATAATGCCCATGCTTATGATAGTATTTTTCTTAAGTATGACATTTACAGGGATCTGCTATTAATTGAGCATTTCAATTCTGATGGTTTTTTGGCACCTATTCAACTTTATAGCCCTAAAGTAGGCTCTTTTGAACTCGTGGGTTATTCGTTTATCTGGCTAGAAAAAGATACAATATCAAACATTAAAACAGGTTTTTACAATCAGATATACAAAAGAGGGGACATGGAAGTATTGGTAAAAAGAAAGAAAATAATTGCAAGGATTAATGATATTGGCACAATTGGTGAAGAATTTTTGGAGAGGGATAGATACTATATAAAAAAAGATAGTTTACTTCATCAGGTGAAAAAAAAGAGCTCAATAATAAAGGTATTTTCCGACCAAAAGAAGGAGATAAAAAGCTTCATAAGAAAGAATAATTATCGTTTTAAGCATGACGCGGATAGTCAATTGGTTGAAATTGTAAAATACTACGATTCACTTTTTTAATTGATTTGTATATGGAAAAAATTCTGGCCCTGGTTATTTTGGTATTATTCCTGTTTTCATTTGAATCAAATGCTCAGGAAAAAGACTATGAAATTTCAGGGAAATACGAAAGCACACCATTTGAGCTATTCGTGAAAGATATCGAAAGACAAATACCAGTGGAGTTTATGTATCACCCGCAAGTGGTTGATAGTTTTTTCGTGACAGGTATCTTTAATAATGAATCCTTAACAAAGGTCTTAACAAGGGTGTTTCGAGGAACGCAAATCCATTTTTACCTAAACGAAAATAATCAGCTCATTCTCACACAGGGTTATGAGATTCGCACAGAATTACCAATAAATTTCTTCGACAGATCAGATGATGATATTATTTCCGAAGATGAAGAAATCATCAATTTTTTTGACAATGAAGAAAAGAAGGCTAAGCTGTTGAGTACAATTGAAAACTCCATTTTTGAAATAGGAATCAAGTCTGGGGTTACTGAAGGGAAAAATACCAATCTGGCTGGGTACATTAGGGATGCTAAAAATGGAGATCCGTTGATTGGAGCTTTGATTTATATAGAAAATCCGCGCATTGGTGTTTCTACTGATCAGTTTGGATATTATTCTCTTACAATTCCTACAGGAAAACACGAGTTACTACTCAAATATATTGGTTATCAAGATACAAAAAGACAAATCATTTTATACAGTGCAGGTAAGCTGGATATTGAATTGGATGAAGAAATAATTCCATTGAAAGAGGTAATCATTGAATCTGAAAAGGATATAAATATAGCCGGAATGCAGACCGGGTTTGATAAGCTCGACGCCCAATCCATGAAAAAGGTGCCACCGATTCTTGGCGAGGTTGATGTGCTCAAAATAGCACTTACATTACCAGGTATACAATCAGTTGGTGAAGGTGCTAACGGGATTAATGTGCGGGGTGGTACGGCAGACCAAAATCTGATGCTGATCAATGACGCTATTATTTATAACCCTACCCATCTTTTTGGTTTTTTCAGTTCATTTAATCCGGACGTTATAAAAAGTGTTGAAATTCATAAAGGGGGTATCCCTGCTCAATACGGAGGAAGAATATCTTCTGTTTTCCAGGTGAAGTCCAAGGAAGGTAACTATAAGAAATTTGTTGGGAGCGGAGGCATCAGCCCTGTAACAGCAAGATTGACGCTTGAAGGTCCGATAGCTAAAGATAAAGCGTCATTTATTGTTGGTGCCAGAAGTACCTATTCCGACTGGATATTGAAGCAATTACCAAGTGCTTCCCTAAAAAACAGCAGCGCCTCTTTTTATGATTTTTATGGCAAGCTATCTTATGATGTAAATGATAAAAACTCCATTTATGCTTCAGGATACTTTAGCAACGATAAATTTAGTTTCAATTCCGATACGATATATTCCTACTCAAATCAGAGTGCTTCGCTTCAATGGAAGCATATATTTAACAATAAATTTTATGGCGTTTTTTCTGGAGTATATAGTGGCTATAACTATGAAGTTTCGAGCATTAATAATGAAGTAAATGCATTCAATGTGGATTATTCTATAAAGAATTTCAATGGAAAAATTGACTTTAATTATTTCCCAAACTCCAAGCATAAAATAGATTTTGGCATTAGCTCCATTTATTATGGACTGAAACCGGGCACACAACAACCGGTTGGAGAAAGCTCGCTAATAGTTCCCAAAATTTTAGAGGATGAACAAGGCTTGGAAACGGCGATTTACCTGGGAGATAAATATGATATAAGTCGAAAACTATCAGTATATGTAGGTTTAAGGTATTCACTGTATAATTATTTGGGGCCAAAAACAGTAAACGAGTATGCCGAAAATGGACCAAGAAATGAAGGAACTAAAACCGGTGAGACAAGCTATGGGGAGGGAGAAAGTATTCAAACATACAATGGCCCGGAATTGAGGTTTTCTGCCAGGTACTCATTATCAGATCAAAGTTCCCTGAAGTTAAGCTACAATAGAATGAGACAATACATTCATATGCTGTCAAACACCACATCTATTGCACCTACAGATACCTGGAAACTAAGCGATAAATACGTCAGACCGCAGGTTGGGGATCAGGTATCGCTGGGGTTGTATAAAAATTTCAAAAACAACACTGTTGAAGGTTCGGTTGAAGGATATTATAAAGTTATTGAGGATTTACTGGATTTTAAAAGTGGAGCTCAACTGGTATTAAATGACCAACTGGAAACAGATATAATAAGTGGGTTTGGCAGGTCGTACGGAATTGAATTTTTGTTGAAGAAAAAAACTGGCAAACTAAATGGGTGGCTAAGCTATACCTACTCCAGAGCACTGATCAAAGTAGATGGGCAATATGCCGAAGAAAAAGTGAATGATGGGGAGTTTTTCCCAGCCAGCTATGACAAACCTCATGCTTTCAATTTGCTTTCAAATTGGAAATTTTCCAGGAGATTTAGTGTATCGGGAAATTTAACATACAGTACCGGAAGGCCCATTACCTACCCCGTTGCTAAGTATAATTATGGAGGAACAGAAAGGTTAACCTATTCTGATAGAAATCAATTTAGGATTCCAAATTATTTCAGGTTTGATCTATCAATCAATCTTGAAGGGAATCATAAGATAAAAAAATTAAATCATAGCTCATGGACGTTTGCCATTTACAATGTTACAGGAAGAGATAATGCTTATTCCATTTATTTTGTCTCGCAAGATGGAGATGTAAAAGGATATCAACTTTCTATTTTTGCTGAGGCAATTCCGACTATCACATATAATTTTAGATTCTAATGAAATTTTTTATCAATATATTAAGTCTATTTTATATACTCCTGCTATTTAGCAATTGTATTAGGGAATTTGATCCTCCTTCGCAAGGTTTTCAAAATCTGTTGGTCGTAGAGGCATTTTTATCCGATAGCGATGAACAATTTGAAGTAAAGCTATCAAGGTCCACACCCATTGATACCACTGCCATAATTCCTGAGAGCGGTGCAAATGTGAGTATTTCAAATGAGAGTGGAGAGCAATACCTTCTTCAGGAATCAAGCAATAAAGGAGTTTATTTTTACCCTGGAGCAATCGATACTCAAATTGGAAAATCTTACCAAATTCATATCCAAACCGGTAACGGAAACATGTACGAATCCTCTCCTGTAACCATGCGCGAAACGCCGGAGATCGATAGTGTTACATTTAGGTTTGAACCCAAACCCGCTGCGGGACTTGAAGGTGTCCAGATTTATGTCAATACGCATGACCCTGCAAATGCCACTCAATTTTATCGCTGGGATTGGAAGGCAACCTGGCAATTTAGAACCGCATATAATACCCTTGTTTATTGGGATGAAGGAGAAATAAAACGTCTTGAAGAACAAATTTACCTCTGCTGGTCTTCTGACAATTCTACCACCATCGAACTATTCAATTCTAATAATTTAGCAGAAGATATTGTAGCGGATTATCCTTTATTATATGTTGATACCAATTCTGATAGGTTAAAATCGAAATACAGCATAAATGTTAAGCAATATGCATTGAGCGAAGAATCCTATAATTATTGGAGGGAGTTGCAAAAAGCTACTGAAAGTCTTGGAACACTTTTTGATCCTCAGCCGACAATTATAAAAGGCAATATTTATAATATAGTTGATGATGGAGAACTGGTATTGGGTTATTTTGATGTTGCATCCGTGAGCGAAGAACGAATTTTTATAAAGAGAAGTGATTTGCCATTGACGAGATTTCGCAATAGATTTAATTGTGCAGACTCTATTGTTTCACGTGGCAGTGTAGGAGCGATGTTAGGTGACGATTGGTGGCTGGTAGAAGAAGTAGTATTCCCTCCACCAACTACATATCTATTTGCTGATGGTAGATATTGTGCCGATTGCACATTATACGGAACTAATAAGGAACCTGATTTCTGGCAATAAAAAGCACTCAAAATCCATGAAAATAAAACACTTTTTTGCGACTTTACTATTTGGGTCAATCTTTAATACTTTTTTAGTAATGGCCGTTGACCCAAAAGCCAAAAAGATTGAGCAGTTTGAATCCTATTACTCCGAAAACTACAAGGAACTCGTTTATGTCCATGCAGATAAAAAATTATATCTTGCTGGAGAGCACATCAAATTCAAAATTTATTGTCTTGAGCAATCAAAATTAAATCCTTCCGAATTGAGCAAAGTGGCTTATTTGGAAATATTGGATGCTGAAAATATTCCTAAACTCCAAGTAAAAATTTCTTTGAAGGATGGCATTGGTTATGGAGATGTTTTAATTCCAGCTAATCTGAATTCCGGAAACTTTATTTTAAGAGCTTATACAAGATGGATGCAAAATTATGGTGCTGAGACATTTCACCATTCTATGATTACAATCATCAATCCCTTCAGAAAAGCAGGGTTAGTCCCAATACCAGAGAAAAATGATATCTCATTGAGTTTCTTTCCCGAAGGTGGCGTACTCATCAATGGAGAAAAAGCCAAAGTTGTTTTTGAGGCCTTTAGTTCTAACAATTATCCAGTGAATTTTACTGGAAAACTTTATGCAAATGACACGATATTGATAACAAAATTTGATCCGATAAAAAATGGAATGGGCAGTTTTGAATTTGTTCCTGACACTTCAGAAATGTATCATGTAGAATTGACCCTTAAAGATAGCTCTATCACCAGGCACGACCTCCCAGCTGCCAGGGAAAAAGGATTATTACTCAAGATAGGTGAACTGAAAAATAAATTTGAAGTGCATGTTTTTTGCAATGATCAATCAATTGCAAATGATGCTGATATACTTTTTTATATCATTCATGGAAATGGAAGGGTTGTTGAACACAATAATATATCCCTCTCCAAGGGAAGAATGTCTTTTGATATTGAAAAGACTTTGCTTGATGCTGGAGTATCTACCATATCTTTATTCAATTCCAAGGGAGAACAATTGGCAGTACGTAGCATATTTAAAAATAACATAGTTGATGGATTGTCAATTAGCCTGGATAAAAATAAGTTTGGTGTCAGGGAAAAAGTCACCATTGATATCTCAGCACTAGGAGGAAATTTACCTTTGGATTCAATAAATTTATCAATTTCAGTGTCTATCTATCAGAATAGATTCAAAAATAATATGTACAAGCTTCCTGCTCGGTTGCTATTGAAAACGTCACTTAAGAATCACGTATTAAATTCGGAATCTTATTTTGAGGGTCCGGAAACTGCCCTCGCAATTGATAATTTGCTAATTGCTTATGGGAATCAAAATTTTACCTGGTATGAAAAAAAATCAATAGACCAGATAAAATATGTCCCCGAGTACCAAGGGCAATTAATTACAGGGAAAGTATGGAATAAATCTTTGAATGAACCGGCCCGGTCAGTGATCACATATCTATCATTTCCTGGGAAAAATGGACGAATTTATGCCTCAAAATCAAAGAGAGATGGTCGTATAGTTTTTGAGGTAATGGATATTTATGGAGACAAAGAGATGGTGGTGCAAAACGACTATACAAAAGGTACAATCTATGATATTCAAATTGACAACGCTTATTTTGAAGAATATATCGACTGTAATTTACCGGTATTTGATCTTGATGAAAGCCTGAAAGACTGGATAAAACATTTGAGTCAAAACATGCAGATTGAAAATGCAAACTGGAAGTTTCAACCCAAATTACCGTTGCTATCTGTTGTTGATTCCTCTTCTTTTTATAATGAACCTGACTATCAATATCACCTTGATGACTACACAAGATTTATTGTGATGGAAGAGGTAATGAGAGAATATGTGACAGGTGTAAATGTCAGAAAAAACAAGAAAGGATTTCATTTTATGACACTGGATCTGGAAAGACGGGAGATATATGATGATAATCCGTTGATGTTGTTAGACGGCGTTCCGATATTTGATGCAAATGAAATAATAGCTTTAAATCCATTGAAAATCCAGAAAATAGAAACCGTAAACAGGCGCTTTTTCAAAGGGGATTTAGATTGCAAAGGCATAGTGAATTATAGCACATATGATGGAGAACTTGCAGGCTATCAACTTCATGAAAATTCCATAGTATTGGATTATGATGGCGTTCAACCAACTAAAAAGTATTATTTTCCCCAGTATCCTTCATCATACACACGAAAGGTAACAACCCCGGATTTCAGGAATACACTCTACTGGAATCCTGAAATAAGAGTTTCCTCCAGTGAGCATAATACAATAGAATTTTACACTTCCGATGATCAGAATAACTATATAATCCAAATAGAAGGGATCAGTGATTCCGGAATTCCCTACTCAGTCTATTCTCTATTCGAAGTGTCAGGAAAATAGAAATATTGTAAAAAATTAACATCAGCTTAGTTCTGGAGTTTTAAAAGCTATTTAAAATAGACTGGCGTTTGCATAGCTAAAAATATTCTTACCCTTAAAATTTTAGAAATACACTGGCAAAAACATAAAATGATCTTCCATCCAGATTGGATTTTGATTATATTGGTCTTGGATAAAACTATATCATTATGTCAAATCATGATACACCAGGAGTATTTGTACAAAATCAAATCACATCATCTGTAGAATCAATCAACCCCTCTATTCCAGTCTTTATCGGCTACACTGAAAAGCATACTGATAACCAAGGCAGTGACATAAAATTGAAGCCGACAAAAATTGATTCTGTAACAGACTATACTCTGTTTTTTGGAACTGCACCCTCACATTTTTTTCATGTAAATCTGCAGCAGGAGAAAGATGAGCAAACCGGAAAAATCATAGACACTGTTGTTTCATTGGCTGGCAACCAATCAGAAATTCCGACTTCGTTTTTGTATTATTCCATGCGATTGTTTTTTTCCAACGGAGGAGGTGAATGTTACATTTTATCGTTAGGAACTTGGCCAGGAATAATTGATAAAGATGATTTTGTCTCTGCTATTAAAATTTTAGAAAACTACCGTAAACCATCATTGATAGTCTTTCCCGATATTTGTAAATTTTCTGATGAAAATTATGGCGACATAATTGATGCCGCACTTTTTAATTGTAAAAAAATCGGAAAGAGAGTACTGATAACCGATGTAAAAGATGCCTACATTGGAGAAACAGAAAAAAATACCCATGTCAACAACCGATTTAGGAGTAAAATTATTTCGGATGCGAAATATTTGAAATATGGTGCTGCATATTTTCCTTACCTAAAAACAACAATCCCTTTTGTAACAAGTGATGACAACATCAAGATTTCAGCGCACAAAATCAAGATCATAAATCAAGGTGCAATTCAATTATCAGCGGGAGCTTATGAGGGATTAAATCTTTCAGAAAATTTGATCAAGGAACAAGATGCTCAAACATACAATGCCTTAAAATCCTTTATTCAGGACCAATCTGTAACAATTCCTCCCAGCGGGGCTGTTGCTGGTGCAATCGTGAGAAATGACCTTGACCGTGGCGTATGGAAGGCACCTGCAAATTTGAGTTTATCATATGTGACATCACCAGCAATACCAATCACCAATTCATTTCAGGAGCAGTTAAACTCTGATCCAAGCTCTGGAAAATCTGTAAATGCAATCAGGGAATTGCCTGGGAAAGGGACATTAATCTGGGGAGCAAGAACACTTGCCGGCAATGACAATGAGTGGAGATATCTTTCGGTAGTGCGGTTTAGTCTTATGGTAGAAGAGTCAATAAAAAATGCATTACAGCAATTTGCGCATGGGCCCAATGATTCAAATACTTGGATCAAGATCAAGAATATGGTAGAAAATTTTCTAATATCGTTTTTCCGGGCTGGTGCATTTACAGGACAAACTCAAGAAGATACTTATTTTGTAAATGTTGGCCTTGGTACAACTATGACTGACAATGATATTCGAAATGGTGATCTATTTATAGAAATAGGAATGGCAATGGTTCGCCCTGCAGAGTTTACAATTATTAAAATTCATCTGAAAATGCAAATACCAACGCTGACATTATGGCAAAGAATATTATTTCCGTTTCGCCTTATTCCCAAGTTTATTAAGCGCTTGTTCTAGCATAAATAATTTGGGTTAAAACTATTTTAGTTACCTTTGTGATTCATTACCAGTCATCCTGCCTTGAATTAACCATATTTTGTTATTGGAATGAAGATATTCAACAAGGCTTTTGTTTTTACGATATTATTTTTTTCCCTGTCTGGCTACAGTTTTGCTCATTTACAGGGTGACACATTAACATCAAATAATAACAATGTTGCTCAACAAATTTATAGCAGTCTCAACTCTAAAGAGCTTTCTTATAACGCCTTTGCCCATGCATTCAGCGGATATCAAAAATTGATTTCAGAAAATCAGATAGACAAAGAGAATATCATTACAATAATTGATTTTAGCAAATCTTCTAAAAAAGAACGGTTTTTTATAATTGACATCTCTAAGCAAAAAATAATTTATGAATCACTTGTAGCTCATGGTAAAAACTCCGGATGGGATGTTCCATCCTCATTTTCAAACCTATCCAACTCATATAAAAGTAGCCTGGGATTTTATGTTACTGGGGAAACGTATTCCGGGAAACACGGCCTTTCATTAAAATTGGATGGGTTAGAGAAAGGTATAAATGACAATGCCAGAAAGAGACATATCGTGATACACGCTGCTGATTATGTAAATAGTGGTATCATAAAAAAACTCGGTAGACTTGGCAGAAGCTACGGGTGCCCTTCCCTTCCGGCAGAAAATTATTCTCAGATCATCGATCTTATTAAAGACAAATCACTCATCTTTATTTATTCCAATCAGAGAGAATATCTCAATAGTTCAAAATATTTGTAATTTAGGTATATAATTAAATTGGCTGATAGACACCAAATGCATTAAGACATTTATTTAGGAATCATATGAACATTTCCAAGGTTATTTTTGCCCTTATTGTTATCGGTTTTTTATCAAACTTCACCCCGAAAAGTGTCTCTTATTCATATAATAAATCTGATGGCGAATTGCCGGAACAAATCTTAGAAACGAAAACTGCCAAAGAACCAAAAAACATTTTCGCAGATATTTCTACAGACAGCATTCGACATTATATAAAGACATATATTGATTCTATTGAGAACGATGAACTATTTAAGATTAACAATGAATATATTTTTTCTAAAAGGGTACTGCCGGAAATGTACAAAAACAGTGAAAATACCCTTAATTGGCACAATAAAAAAAATCGTGCTGACGCCATCCATTGCATCAGTAATTCCTGGACTGACGGACTGAATCCTGAAGACTATCATCTTAATGAGATAAACAAACTAAGAGATAGTTTATTGAAAAATACCCATATCGATTATAAAAAAATAGCTGAGTTTGACATCCTGCTCACGGATGGCTTATTGTTATATTCCTACCACCTGATCAAAGGCAAAATCGACCCGCATTCATTGGATATTAACTGGAATTTTTCGAGTAAAAATATTCCCATCAATCCGACAAAACTTTTTGTTGATGCGTTGGAAGAAAATAAGATTAAAGATGTTGTCCTTAATCTAAGACCTGATAGCAAGATATACAATCAGTTGATTGACCAGCTGACCAGGTATCAATCACTAAAGGCCAATGGAGGGTGGGGATCTGTGAGCATGAGTGGTGTTGTGAAGCCCGGAGAGTTTAATAACAATTTAGTCGAAATAAGGAAAAGGTTATTTGTAACAGGTGACCTGAAGTTTGAAGAAGGTTTTATGGATTCCCTGTATGATGATGATTTGGTTGCTGCTATAAAATTATTTCAGTCGCGCCATGGACTAAATTCCGACGGCGTGATTGGTAAAAACACCATAACGGCCTTGAACATTCCTATTGATGAAAAAATAGATAAATTAAAAATAAATATGGAGCGTTCCCGCTGGGTTTTGAATGATATTAATGAAGAATTAATTATAGTAAATATCGCCAATTTCAAGTTGCAATATGTGCGCGATAGTGCTCTTGTCCATGGCACTAAAGTGATGGTAGGAACATACCAACATCAAACACCCATTTTCAAATCGAAGATGAAATATTTAGTTTTTAATCCAACATGGACAGTACCCTACTCTATTGCGACTAGAGAATTATTGCCAAAGATTAAGAAAAACCCAAGGTATCTGGCTGACCGAAATATAAGCTTGCTTAAGGGAGGCAAGGCCATTCCGCAAAGTAGTGTTGACTGGACTAAAGTGACCTCAAAGCATTTTCCATATACGCTACGTCAAGAACCGGGACCCGGAAATGCACTTGGTCAAGTAAAATTTATTTTTCCAAACAAATATTCTGTTTATCTCCACGACACGCCATCGAAGTATCTCTTTATAAAACAAGAGCGAGCATTTAGCCATGGTTGCATTCGTGTACAAAACCCACTCAGCCTTGCTGAGGTGTTGCTCAATGATAAGAAATGGAATATGGAAAAAATCCAAGAAGTGCTTGATGCAAAAAAGGAAAAAATTGTGCATCTCAAAAAACCAATTGATGTATTGTTGCTGTATTGGACCTGTGGCTTTTTGGCAGATGGAAATGTATTCTTTATTGAGGATGTTTACAACCGTGACGATAAAATATTAGCAGGTCTGGAGAATAACAATTGGGGAAAATTGATGAAAGAGTACCAAAAAGAAATCGCAAATGAACAAGCATTTACAAAATGATCTTGTTTCTTTCTCAAGAACTTCCTGCTTTGCTATTTAAGGAAATGTAGCAATATCAGTCATTTATAAATTGTATGAATATATATTCGTGTTAAATCAATACCAATTGACTTGATATATGCTGTGTAATATTTCAAATTCAATGAATATTTTTTATTAAAGTTTTTATTCGCAGTTTTGCAACTGAGTTTATGACAGCCCTTTACTGGGCTTTTTATATGCAAAAATTAGAATTACTAAAGGACTTATTAGAGTCTCCGAAAAAAATTGTCATTACTACGCATTACAAACCTGATGCCGATGCATTGGGTTCTTCGCTTGGTCTTGCGGCTTATCTTATCAAAAAAGGCCATGAGGTAACTGTGATTTCTCCATCTGACTATCCTGAATTTCTATACTGGATGGATGGACACAAAGAGGTGGTGAACTACGAAGCAGGAAATGAGCAAAAATCTGCAAAGCTTGTTGAAAATGCAGATATAATTTTTTGCCTTGATTTCAATTGCCTCTACAGAATTAATACATTGGGAGAGATGGTTGAAAAAGCAACGGCCAAAAAAGTATTGATTGACCATCATCTGGAACCTGAGCAATTTGCTGATTTTGAGTTGTGGAGCGCCAAGGCTGCCGCTACAGCTGAACTGGTGTATGAGCTAATTATCAAATTTGGAGACAGGCAATATATTGATAAAAATATTGCCGAGTGTTTGTATGCAGGAATCATGACAGATACAGGTCAATTCAAACATCCAAATACCACCAAAAATGTCCATTTGGTAACAGCTGATCTTATTGGACTTGGGGCAGATATTGCCAGTGTAGGAAGGTATATCTATGATAATAATTCCTTAGACCGACTCAAATTTACCGGTTATGCGCTCAGTCAAAAACTTAAGGTTCTGAAGAAACTTCGAATTGCCTACTTCTGGATTAGTGCAGATGATTTGAAGAAATTCAATTCCAAAACAGGAGATACGGAAGGTCTGGTAAATTACGCTCTTTCTTTGAAAGGTATTGTCTTTTCTGCAGTGATCATAGAAAGACCGGAGGCGGTACGGCTTTCATTGAGATCTAAGGGAGAGTTTTCTGTCAATGACTTTGCCAGAAATCATTTTAGCGGAGGAGGGCATCCTAATGCTGCCGGTGGAAAATCAGATCTCAATCTTTTGGAAACTGTAGAAAGATTTGAAACCATTGCAAAAACATATGAAAATCAATTAAATAAAAGTTATAAAAAAACTAATTAAAATGAATGTAAAAGTATTAAATACAATTATAGCCATAGTGGTTGTAGGGTTTAGCTTTAGCTGTAATTCTGAAAAATTTCAAGTTTCTGAAGATGGCTTTGAGTATAAGTATATTAATAAAGGTAGCGGTGAAGTACCCAAAGAAGGTGAAATTGTGGTCTATAATATGAAATACATGAATGAAAAAGATTCCATCATTTTTGAAACCACTGATGAAATGCCGGCAAATGTTCCTTGCAACATGCAGCAATGGGAAACAATGGGTCCATTGTACAAAGCTTTTAAAATGATCAAAGAAGATGATTCTATTTTAATTAAAATTCCAACCAAAACACTCTTTGCTGAGTCTTTTAAAGCACCGATCCCTCCGGGAATAGATCCAGAAGGTTCGTTTACGTTTTATATAGGTGTTGCAAATATTTTGACTCAAGAACAAATGAATTCAGATGCTTTAGCGAAAGGCGAAATGAGGTTAGAAAAGGATATAGAAATTATAGAAAGTTTCTTGTCAGAAAATAGTATTACTGCACAATCAACTGAATCGGGGTTGCGTTATGTGATCGAAATCGAAGGTTCGGGCAATCACCCTGAACCGGGAGAAAATGTTAAGGTTCATTATACCGGAACACTTCTTGACGGAACAAAATTTGATTCTTCTTATGATCGTAGCGATCCTTTTTCATTCTCAATAGGTAGAGGACAGGTCATCCCTGGATGGGACGAAGGCATTGCATTGCTGAAGCCTGGAGGAAAAGGAACACTATATATTCCATCACCATTGGCATATGGATCTCGAGGTGCAGGAGCGACAATCAAGCCAAACAGTGTGCTGAAGTTCGAAGTAGAACTAATAGAAATTGAAAAAATAAATTAGATAAATTATGAGATTACAAAAGGTTAGTAGGAGAGGAAGATTAATAACAATGCTATTTGGCATTGGTATATTTCTTCAAGGATGCACAAAGAGTGATGTGGAAAGATATGATCCTTTTGAATTTTTAGCAAGCGATATTAAAGAAATCGAAAGCTATATTTCTGCAAATGGCATCAACGCAAAAATGGATTCTTCAACAGGAGTTTTTATTGAAATTCATAAATCAGAAAATGGATATAGAACCATTGCAGGAGTAGATATATTAACACATTTCAAAGGATATACACTTGATGGTGAGGAATTTGTAAACACATTCGATGGAAACCCAATAGACATAGAATTGGGAGGTGAAAATACAGAGAACGCAACAGCTACAAATGGACTTCAAATTGGAATATTGAATATGAAGGTCGGTGATTCAGCAACAATTTATGTTCCGTCTCCTAGGGGTTTTCAGGATAAAACTTATCAAAATGTATCGCCAAATAGTATTCTGGTATATGACATAAAATTTGTTGAAATAACTAAATTAAATCAACAGTACGAATTGATTGATCAATATATTATTGATAAAAGTATATCCGCAAAAGTTGATTCTGTATTTGGAACAAGGTATGCTATTCATCGCACCGGCAATAATGTAACTCCAAAAAATGGTGCAGCAATATCCTTACATTATCAAGGCGAGTTGTTAAATGGAACAATATTTGACTCATCGTATGAATCAAACCAGACACTAGATTTTACCTATGGAGCAGGTAGTGTAATTCCTGGCTTTGAAATGGGAATTGCTAATCTTCATGAAAATGATTCTGCGACAATTTTTATACCTTCCATTTATGGATATGGAGAAAATGCACAAGGAAATTCAATTCCGGCAAATTCAATTCTTGTATTTGGTTTGGATATTAAAAGAATATCAAATTTGTAAAGAGTGAAATATGAGAATTTGTTTTGCAACAAATAATAATAACAAACTCATCGAAATAAAGAATAAATTAGGAAAGGCTTATGATATCATAAGCCTTTCTGATTTAGGACATTCAGAAGATT
This sequence comes from uncultured Roseivirgaceae bacterium, assembly GCA_964507705.1. Taxonomy (GTDB): domain Bacteria; phylum Bacteroidota; class Bacteroidia; order Cytophagales; family Cyclobacteriaceae; genus JAAUQL01. Next base: position 21,484 of record CAZDRA010000058.1, read on the forward strand.
TGTTGGAAACCCATGATACCCTCGAGGGCAACTCGCTCCAAAAAGCGCAGTTTATATATGACAAGTACCAGGTAAATTGTTTTGCAGATGACACCGGGCTTTTGGTCGAATCTTTATACAATGAACCGGGTGTCAATTCTGCACGTTATGCGGGCCAGGCAAGAAGTAGCGAAGACAATATTAATTTACTTCTGGAAAACCTGAAAGGGCATAAAAATCGCAAAGCAAAATTTATTACTGTAATCACCCTGATTATCCAGGGAAGCATACATCAATTTTCTGGTGAGATCGCTGGAGAAATCAGCGAAGTTAAGGCAGGAAAAAGTGGGTTTGGCTATGATCCAATTTTTATTCCCAACGGTTGGAATCTTACCTTTGCAGAAGTAGATTTGGAAGAGAAAAATAAAATCAGCCATCGGGCTTTAGCTGTAGATAAATTAGTTGATTATCTGAAAAACACTTAAATCAAATCATTCATGGTCGCTCCACTAATAATTGGCGTCACTGGAGGAAGTGGATCCGGGAAAACACATTTTATAAACGAGCTTCTCAAAAATTATAATGATAGAGAGGTATGCCTGATTACCCAGGACAATTATTATATAAAAAAAGAACTTCAACCGATAGATAAAAATGGTATCGAAAACTTTGATTTGCCGGAATCGATAGATGAAGAAAATCTGTATCAAGATATAAAATCATTAATCAATGGTAAGGAAGTACGACTTGCCGAATACACCTTTAACAACCCAAACACAAACCCAAAAACCATTATTATCAAACCCGCGCCGGTGATTATTGTCGAAGGAATTTTAGTTTTCTATTGGCAAAGAATAAGGTCGCTATTTGACCTCACCGTTTTTATTGAGGCTAAAGATCATATAAAAGTCCAACGTAGGATAAATAGAGATGCTAAAGAAAGAGGATATGATCTCGAAGATGTGCTTTATAGATATGAGCATCATGTTACGCCAATTTACGAAAAGTATATTTTGCCATTAAAAGCAGAAATGGATTTAATCATTCCAAACAACATTGATTTTAAAAAAGGATTGGTCGTTTTATCAGCTTACATCAGAAATCATATTGACAGTCAATTAAAATTATAAGTACTTGAATTACAATGATTAATTTATAACTTTGCTCCCCCATAATTTAAAAATGGATATAGTGCAAAAAGTAGTGTTGTTGACATTGGCGATATTTGTTTTTTCCCTTGCTACCGGCGGGGAATATGCAAATAATTTTCTTGAGCGTAAAGCACAGATCATTGCCGACCTGTCTGAAGAAAATAGTGATACTTCTTCTGCCCCAACTGAATTGTCTTTTGATATTTTCAAATCAGTCCTGCAAGTATCTCATCTGGTTTTTCATTCAGACCTCATTTTTGAATTTGATCTCCCGGTAATCAAACTGGCAAATTCGCATTCAATATTTGATTTTGCTTTAAATTTTACCAACTATCATAAAACCTTATTCAGGTCAATCATTTCCGCAAACGCACCTTAGCCGATACATTTTTTTAGTATCATACCAACCAAAAATACCAATTAAAAAATAATCTTTACGTTTAAAACAAAATAATAATTATGAAAAATCAAGGTATAATTGTCTTTCTGACAATCATCGTTACTTTGCTATGTGTGTACTATTTATCCTTCACTTTTGTATCAGGCACGGTGCAAAAAAAGGCGATTGCCTTTGCAAGCGATGAAAGTGGAAATGTCAATTTCGCAAAAAAACAATCCTTTCTTGATTCTGTTTGGAATGAACCTGTATATAATCTTTTGGGAGTTGAATATTCTTATAAAGATATTAAAGAAACAGAACTGGGATTGGGGCTGGATCTCCAGGGTGGCATGCACGTAACACTGGAAGTTTCGCCAGTGGATATCATTAAGGGATTGAGTGGAAATAATAATGATGAGGATTTTCTAAAAGCATTGGTGCTTGCCAGTGAACTACAAAGAAGTAGCCAGGCAGATTTTGTTGATTTATTTCAAGATGCATTTCAAGAAATACAACCTGATGGAAGGTTGGCACCAATTTTTGCCAATGCAGCCAACAAGGATAAAAATATTAGCTTTCAGTCAACTGATGATGATATAGTCACGCTAATCAAAGAAGAAGTAAGGCAGGCCATTGATAGATCATTTAACATCTTAAGAACGAGAGTTGACCGCTTTGGTACATCTCAACCCAATATTCAGCAGCTACCCGGTACAGGTAGAATTCAAATAGAATTACCTGGTGTAGAAAATAGAGAAAGAGTAAGAAAACTCTTGCAAGGTGTAGCTAAACTTGAATTTTGGGAAGTCTTAGATTTTTATGATCAGGAGATATCAGGTGCTCTATCTGCAATAAATTCTAAGCTGGTAAAAGAAGAACAATTGAGGGTTTCTGCTCTCGATGGCAATGCTGGTGAAGATACCGGAAGTGAGCAAACTACCCAATCAGACGATCTGTCTTCATTGCTCGATTCAAGTGAGGGAGATTCAACTGCGACATCTTTGGAAGATGGAAAAGATGCAGAATCCTCAGCACTTGATTCATTGGCAAATACCCAAATTTCTGAATTCTTTACCATGATCAGGTTTCCTCAAGGGTTGGTAAACTTAAAGGACACTACCAAAATAAACAGAATCTTGCGTCGTATGAAGAGTGGAGATTTAAAAGGTCTTTTACCTTCCACAGTAAGATTTTTATGGGATGTTCATGCTACAACTTTAGACGATGGCGAAGAGGTACTTCCTTTGTATGCAGTAAAAACAGGTAGAAATGGTAAGCCATTGCTAACCGGGGAAGTAGTGACAGATGCAAGACAATCGTATGATGAGCGAACTGCACCTGCCGTATCAATGTCTATGAATAGTGCAGGATCCAGAGCGTGGAAGAGAATTACCGGTGAGAGCAAAGGTAAAAGAATTGCCATAGCGCTTGATGATTATGTGCAATCTGCCCCAACCGTTAATTCTGAAATCCCCAATGGACAATCCATTATTACAGGAAATTTCACACTTGAAGAAGCGCAAGATTTAGCAAACGTACTCAAAGCCGGTGCACTGCCAGTCAGAACCAGAATTGTTGAAGAAGCTGTAATCGGACCAACTCTTGGAAAAGAAGCCCAAAATCAAGGTGCTTTTTCTATTATTGCAGGTCTATTGATTGTTGTAGTATTTATGATCTTCTATTATGCCAAGGGTGGTTTGGTAGCCAACGCAGCATTGCTGTTTAATATATTCTTTATACTTGGCATTTTAGCCCAATTAAATGCTGCACTTACGCTGCCCGGTATTGCAGGAATTGTGCTGACCATTGGTATGTCAATTGATGCCAACGTACTGATATTTGAAAGAATAAGAGAGGAGCTTAGGAACGGATCATCTCTTTTAAGTGCCATTTCTACAGGATATAATAAAGCGTATAGTTCTATTATTGATGCCAACGTGACCACCTTTATTACAGGAATTATTCTGTTTATGTTTGGCCAGGGACCGGTAAAAGGTTTTGCAACAACCTTAATGATAGGTATTGCTTGTTCTTTCTTTTCTGCAGTATTTATCACACGAGTGATCATCACCTGGATGACCAGAAAGGGTGATAAGAGTAAAGTATCATTTGCAACACCATTCTCAAAATCACTCCTTGCAGGATTAAATTTTGACTTTTTGTCTAAAAGAAGAATGGCATATATCGGCTCACTTACCTTCATCTCGGTAGGCATGATACTATTATATATTCAAGGGGGATTAAATTTTGGTGTTGATTTTACAGGCGGTAGATCATATGTAGTTGCATTTAACAGTCCAGTAGTTACTTCAGAATTGAAAGTTGCTCTTTCTGATGATTTTGAAAAAGCAGGTACTGAGGTAAAAACATATGGGTCAAATAATGTAGTGAAAATTACAACCAGTTATTTGGTAAATGACGAATCGATAGAAGCAGACGACACAGTCGAGAAAGCATTGATTGCCGGAATCTCAGAAGTAACAGGCTTAACCTACATTCAGGATGATTCAAAGGTAGATGAAACTCATTTTACTATATCAGGGTCATCAAAGGTTGGTGCAACTATTGCCGACGACATTAAAACATCGTCTATTGAATCTATCTTATTTGCCATCATTGCCATATTCCTTTATATCCTGATAAGATTTAAAAGATGGCAATTTAGTTTGGGTGCAATCTTCGCATTAATTCATGATGTATTGGTGGTAATTTCTGCCTTTGCTTTTGCCAGACTATTGGGCAAAACATTTGAAGTAGATCAGGTATTTATTGCTGCTATGCTAACTATCATTGGTTATTCTATTAATGATACTGTGGTTGTATTTGACAGGATCAGAGAAAATCTGGCAGTCAGACCTCACGAAAAAGCCATTGACACCTTTAATCTGTCCATCAATAATACGATGAACAGAACTTTAATAACTTCATTTACAACCTTAATTGTGGTGTTGATATTGTTAATATTTGGTGGTGAGGTATTAAGAGGATTCTCATTCGCACTATTTATAGGAATTATAGTAGGTACCTACTCATCTATATTTATTGCAACTCCTGCTGTGTTAGACTTGGGAAAATCTAAGTATGGCCCCAAGGGGGATAGTTAATATTTGATAAATAATATAATAAAAAGCCTTTCTTATATAAATAGGAGAGGCTTTTTTTTATAACTGCTTGCCAAAATAATATAGATTTCATCGTCAACTATCATTCGTCACAACGTATTGGGTATTTGCATTTTATATCCCTTTCGCAGGCCTGCTTGCGAAAGGCAGCCGAAAGTGAGGCCCGCAAGTATATGGTTTTATATACCAGTTACATTGGTATTAATGGCAAATACTGAAGTCAAACTTAATTCAAGAGAAGGGGGACACTTTTTTCTGTAATATTTGCCTGTTTGCTGTTTTTATATCGTAATTTGAATTATACATTTTTAGTAATAAAAGATTGAGGTGGTTTAGCAGAAAAAAATATTTCTCGTATTATACTGTAATCCAGCTGATAAAAAACTTTTATATGCACATCTCTTTTTGTCCTTCTTTCAAGATGAATTACCAAATAATCCTGGCCATACTTCTTTTCATTTTTACATCAAACCCTTTACACTCGCAAACCCTAAATGCAGATGCTACTTTGGCTGAAAAAATTTACCTGCAATTGGATGCCACCATTTACACTACAGATCAAACCATCTGGTTCAAGTCCATCGTAGCAAATGCCACCGACCATACCCCTACTACATTGAGCGGTGT
>CAZDRA010000059.1:0-26601 GCA_964507705.1 uncultured Roseivirgaceae bacterium
ATGTAGTAATGTGAGTATCCTTCCACTACTTTCATATATGATTGTCCATTGGTCGTAATATTGGTAAAAGTCAAAAAAGCAGTTTTCCCATCATTGGCATACGAAACATTGGGATAGTCAGTAATTACTTCATAACTAAAAAGCATTGATACAGCAGCTTCAATATATTCCTGAATATTTGAATATATAACAGGTTCTCTTGTTACTAGCATATGGCTTCCATCTGTAGCCTGAAAAGAATTAATAGCAGTTAGTGGATCACTTAGTCCTGCTGGGTTATATTGAATATCCCACATTCCCGGGTTTGAGCTGGAAACAATATATCCTGCAACATCATTGATTAGATTTTCTCCAACGAAATAATTTGGAGAAAAGGATATGTTTTCTTCACTAAACTCTGTCAATACTTCCTGACTTATAGTACCTATGGTATAATCAATTGTTTTTCCTTCTGAGGTTATATACGATTTGGTCTCTGTTTTCGCCTGCTCAACAACGGGTTTGTCAACAGAAAATTTGAATTTACCTTCCGTAACATCAACATCTATGCTGCCTTTTCCCCCTGCGCCCAGCATAAAATATAGTGCAAAGAGCGCCGAAATAATTATAATTCCGAAGAACATGTACATATTCCTCGACCTAATTGTTTGCTGCCTTTCCTTTTCTATCAAGTAAGCATCTGATGGCTTGTCTTTGCCAGACTTAGAATTATCCGTAGACATTGGCAACTAATTAATTGAAGTTAAACTCTTTCCAATTTTATCGGATAAGATTTATTGGCATTCCATTGGCAGACGTAAATATTTTTATCTTCGTCAATACAAACATCATGACAATGCTTAAATATGGGTTGAGACTGCACCATCAACTGCAACTTGCCATCTAAATAATTTGGTGCCGTACCTCCTGGATTTGAAATGACTTTATTATCAGCATCCATTATTGTAACAAACCCAGAGTTGTTAGTCTGATTTAGATATTTAAGTCTCGACCAGCAAACGCCGGCATAGATATTATCATCATCAATTACTGCCCTACAAACAAATGCTCCAGGGAGGAATATGGTTGACAAATATTTTCCTTCAAGTGCAAATCTTTTGAAGGAATTATGCCCCCTGGATGTACAAAGAAGTGTTGGGTTATTTTTATCTCTTGCATCGATACAAACTCCATGCGCTGTTGCAAATTGATCATCTCCATTACCTTTACCTCCAAAGTGTCGGATGTATTTGCCTTCAGTATCGTATTGAATTATATATTGTGATCCATAGCCATCGGCAATATAAATATCTCCATTGGGACCAATGGCTGTTTCAGTTGGCTTAAAAGGATCGCTTTTTTCATAAATACCAATTTCTGATGGATGATTTATAGTTAATAGAATTTTGCCGTCAAGTGTGGTTTTAAAAACCTTTCCTAAGTTCGGATCGCAGATAAACAAAAATTCTTCTCCTCCAGCATTCCATATTGTAAGCCCATGACCTCCCGGAAATTCATGCCCCCAGGAATCAAGCAACTTGCCAGACTTATCATAAATGATAACATTGTTCTTGGTTTCGTCAGTCACCATGATCAATCTTCCTTTACTATCCATCACCATCTCATGGCAATTTTTTACCGGTGTAGTATTGGGATCGAGATTTCCCCATGATTGATCTACTTTATATTTAAATTCTCCGTGCCCAATAAGTTGATTTGCTTGCATTGTTTTTCCTGTTAAGATATTAAATGGTGAAATTATTATAGCAGCAGATGCTATTGTTGCTGACGACTTGATAAAACTTCTTCTGCCGACTTTATTTATTTTATTCATGGTTTTATAATGTGTGTCCTTAAAAGACAATTTACAAAATGATACCCAAGGTTAATATCCTAAAGTAGGAAATCTTATAAAAAAAATTAAACCTCCACCGGCTTTAACAATAAAATTTATTGCCCCGGTCTATTTCATTATTGCCCAGTATCTATCTCATTAACATTATATACCTGATTTTGACAAATATTGTTAGTGCTTTTAAGCCAAGAACTATGTCTGCATTGCAGGAACACTCTACCGGATAATTAGTCAATTTTTTGTTCATTGTAACCAGATCGTTAAATTGCTACAATAATGACAATTTATAAAAAAAACCAACCCCTATGAAAACCGAATCATTCGTCAATTCTCAGTTATTCAAATTCACCACGTTTCTTATTGCAGGTTTTCTGGTTATAACAATACTTATTATGGCGAAGTCATTCTTAATCCCATTGGCCTGGGGTCTTTTAATTGCTCTTGCTTCAGTGAGGATGCTGGATAAAATTGAATATAAACTCAAGCTCAAGCGTATTGTTGTTACAATATCTTTTCTGCTGCTTATTTTACTTTTTGGATCTTCGCTTCTGTTTTTTTTCTTTGCAGAAATAAGAATGATTTTAACCAGTATGCCAGAATTTGCAGAAAGAATTAGTGTAATTATTCATGATATTTCTATTGTGTTCAAAGGATACGGCCTGACTGTTCCTGATCAAATTGACCAAAGTGCAATTCATGGTTATATATCTAGTAATGCAGACAAAATAACCAATGTCCTTTCAAATTTCGGACAAGGAATCAGTAAAATTTTCTTGACAATATTCTACTTATTTTTCCTTATCTTCTATCGCGATAATTACCTCTACTACATAAAACGAAGAGAAGGAACTCTTGCAAAATTCAAAACTGCAAAAATAAGATTTAACAAAATCCTGGATATTATTAACAATTTTCTATACGGATTAATAATAGTTACTTTGATTATGGCAGTGATGCTATACGTAATTTTCCTTCTTATTGGATTAAAATTCGCCTTATTCTTTGCTGTATTTGCCGCCCTGTTGACGTTGATTCCGTATTTGGGAAATTTGATTGGCGTAACAATTGTATTCATTTTTGCTGCAGTTACCAATGATGGTCTCATAATCCCTTTACTGGCAGTTGGAGGAATTTTATTTTCCAACTTTTTTCAGGAAAGCGTTTTCAAACCTATCATTATTGGAGATAAAATTAAGTTAAATGCATTTTTTATCTTTTTGTCTGTGATTACCGGAGGCATAATTTGGGGCATTGCCGGCATGATACTATTTATGCCAATGGTTGGAATTATAGCTTTATTCTTAGAGCGGAATGTAGAAACTAAGCCTGTTTCATATCTTTTTACCCAACTGCCTCCTGAGCTCCGAAAAAACTTTCATGAAGCCTTAAAAAAAGAAATCGTAAAGGAAATGCAGGAAGAAGAAAAATCGAAATGAAGTATTTTACCCCATTCTTAACTACCCTTCTTTTACTAATTGGCAATTTTGCGATCGCACAAAATTTTGACAAGTATATTGATAAATATCAAAAATACTATGACAATGGTGATTTTGAAAAAGCTTACCAAACAAATGAGAAGCTGAAGAAAAAATCAATTAAAAAGCTGGGAGACAAAAATAAATACCTGCCATTTGTTTACCTCAATAAAGCTGAACTACAGCTTAGTAAGCAAATAATTGTAGGCATAGATGATGCGCTTATAAATAGTATTCGCACTACTGAAAGTATAAGTGGAAAAGAAAGTCAGGAATATGCAATAGTTCTTGAAAAATCCATAAAGCTGTACGCCGAATTGCAGTTATTCACCAGGGTAGAAGAGCTTATCCACGAATTGGATTCTGTAACTCCGGCAGGTCAAAAATTATCATCAAAGCATATTACTAATCTTGCTGAAGTTTATCTGAGGCAAGGATATCACAATAAATCGCTTCAATATATTTTAGATCATATTGCCTATCTTAGTTCTGCTTCTAAAAATGCAAAGGGCAAAAAAGAAGACAAATTGCTGAGAAATTATCATTACGCGATGCTTTTAAACTATGCCGCTGAAAATTACATATTGAAAGGCGAGTTGCAAAAAGCGGACTCAGTGCTCAATTCCCATGACTCATGGTTTGGCAAGAATTTAAGCAAAAATGATGGGCCAAGTATTTATCAGGAAGTATTATTTGCTCACCTTAACGATGCGAGAAATTTAAATGATGCCGCTCTTAAATTCTACGAAAAAGCATATAGTCATTCTAAAAATGGCCGAAAATCTTATGATAAATTTGTGCTAAAAATCCAGGCACAACTTACACTTGCCTACATCAGATATGGAAAAAAAGGAAAAATGAATTCCGGAGTAGCTGATTTCAAAAAATTGGCTCTTGACAACTACCCTAAAAGTTCGTTCCTGAATGAAGCGGGTAAATATTTAGAAATAAAAAAAATGATCGCACAAAATGCCGATCAAAGCGAAATTGCAGGATTGGCAGTTCAAATCAGCAATAACACCTTCACGTTACCTATTTTTCACGAACTAAAAATCAAATCCAATGAGATATTAATTGATTTTGATTTAATATCTGATCATTATAATTCTGCCATAACACACCAAAAGAAAATAAATGAATCAAACGAACATATTTATGGATCATCGAGCCCGAAGTTTCACTTATCTCAAATATCTCTGGCAAATTTATATCTTGATTACACAAATGAAATAAGATTTGTAGATTCTATTTATCAAATAAGTTGGGAGCAGGTAGTGAAAAAAGAAATAGCACCAGGGCATAAAAATTATATCTCCATTAAAAATGCCGAAGCCCGGTACTATGAAACTGTTGATAAATTTGATTTAGCTTCCAAATCTCTTGATGAAGCTATTGCCGCTACCATGCAAAAATATAATCGGACCGATATAAATTTTGCAATTCAACTAATAAGAATAACCAATTTTCAAATCAATTTGGGGGAATACAAAAAGGCCGGTAAGTATTTGCAAATGGCTTTGGATGTATTCGATGAACACAAAATAAAAGATGAGGTCAGTCTTTATTATAGCAATGCCCTGATTACGGAATCGAGACTTTTTACAGCCAAAGGAATGTTTGATGAGGCAGAAAAAAATCTGAGACAATCAAAGAAATTATTGGCAAAAGCAGAAAAAGTATTTACAAAAAAAGTCAACTCAAGCGAAGAACTGGCTGATATTTATTTCCATCTGGGAAAATATAATGAGGCTGAACATTTGGTCGCAGCAGAACTATTGAGGATGCAAAAAACCTATGAAAACACCAATAAAAATGCACTGCCATTACTCCTTTTGCACGGGAAAATAAAATTGAAGCAAGGAGACTATACAGAAGCTGAGCAATTGGCGAGACAGGTTCTCACCTTATCTAACACTATTTACGGAGATCGCTCCAGCCGATCTATTTCAGCAACTATGTTGTTGGCCGAAATCAGCAATGCCTTTGGTGATTTTGACAATGCGCAACTCCGACTGGAAGATGCTAAAGAATTACTGATTGAAAAATTAGGCCCGGATCATATTTGGTTAGCCGAAATAAATTCAAGACTTGGGTCAATAATGTTGTCAAAAGCTGAAGATCCAAAAAGTATTGAATTATTATTCAATGAGGCCAAAGACATTATTCTCGATGAAATGGATGATCAAAGTTCACTATATGCAGATATGCTGAAAAGAATGGCTTTTGTGAAAATAGCTCAGAAAGACTACTCGCTTGCATTTCAATATTTACTTGAGGCTGAAGCCATTTGGATTTCTAAGGTTGGAAAGCGAAATAACATCAACGCATCTGAGATATATATTTTGCTCGGCGATGTCTATTACATGCTTAAAAGGTTTGCGGAGGCTGAGAAGTACTATCTCAAATCAAAAACACTATATGAAAAATTCTTTAGTCACAATCATCCGGAATATGTGAAAGCACTGGCAAAGCTAAGCAGGGTAGAGTACATGATGGGTAATGAAAAAGCAGCAGTACTACTCATTGAAGAAGTCGTTGATAACTATGGCAATTACATCAAATATTTTTTTCCGGCGCTCAGCGAGAGAGAAAAAACCAAGTATTGGAATAAAATAAAAGAAGATTATGAGTACTACAATACCATCATTCTGAAACAAATTGATGGGCCAAATGATAAAATAGTTGGAAAATTATTTAACAATGCCATCAGTACAAAAGCAATATTGCTAAACTCTTCCATCAAGATGCGGCAAAGTATTTTAAACAGCGGTGATAGCGTTTTGATCAATCAATATGAAAATTGGATCGTAAGTAAAGAAATCCTTTCAGAAGCGTTATCGATGAACTTTGACCAACTTGCCGAACAAGAAATTAATCTTGATTCATTAATAGGAAATGTGGAGCTATTGGAAAAAAATTTAAGTCGTCAGTCAGATATTTTTTCTTCTTCTACAGGTCAATTACAAATCACCTGGGAAAATATAAAGGCCTCTTTGAATAAAAATGAAGTAGCCATTGAAATGCTGAAATTCAGACACTTCGATCACATCTTTACAGATTCGGTAATTTATATGGCATTAGTAATTAAAAATGACAAAAAAAGTGCCCGTCCTGAAGTTATTATTTTAAAAAATGGCAGAGAACTGGAACAAAAGTATTTCAAATATTATAAGAATATGATTGTGTACAGGATGCCAGACCAATATTCTTACGACAAATTCTGGAAACCAATAGAAGAAAAAGTAGACGGCCATGCTACAATTTATTTTTCGCCAGATGGTGTTTATACACAAATGAATCTTGAGGCGATAAGAGTAGATGACGACAAGTATGTTATTGATAACTCCAACATAATTCTTGTGAGTAACACGAAAGATATTTATCTTAATTCATTAAAAAAAGAGAAATATAATGCTGAAAATAGTGCTCTAATTTTTGGTGATCCGGAGTTTTATGTTTCCATAAAATCTAAACCCCTTAATGGTAGCGGAATCATTTCCTCTTTGCCTGGGACAGAAAAGGAAGTAAAAAAACTTTCTGAATTATTCAATGAACATGGATGGAAGACCACATCTTATGTACAAAAAGAAGCGAGTGAAGAAAAAATAAAAAAAATGCATAGCCCAAAAGTTTTTCATATTGCTACACACGGTTTTTTTACACCCCAGGAAACTATAGATAGCAATATCGAAATTGCAAAGATAAATGATGCAGATGCCATGAAAAATCCTCTTCTGAGGTCAGGGCTTTTATTGAAAGGTGCCGGTGATGTGCTGGCCAAAACAAATTTTAATTACAATATCGAAAGTGGAATTTTAACTGCCTACGAAGCCATGAACCTCAATTTGGACTTTACAGATCTTGTGGTGCTGAGTGCTTGTGAAACAGGCGTCGGAGACATTTCTGCTGGAGAAGGAGTTTATGGGTTGCAAAGAGCATTTCTTGTTGCTGGAGCGAGAACATTGATCATGAGCATGTTTAAAGTTTCTGATGAGGCCACCAACGATCTGATGGTAACATTTTATGATAAGTGGCTATCGAGTGGCGAAATGCGCGAGTCATTTTTAGATGCCAAGAAAGAGCTGCGAAATAAATATCCGGCTCCAATTTATTGGGGAGCTTTTGTAATGTACGGCTTGGAGTAGGACAAGCATACTATGGACATTTTACCAAACGCTCGTCCGATTTGGTGCTTTTGAACACGTATTAAAATTCCAGTAATAATTTATGTATTTGAATGTTTTAATTCATTTCCATATCATCATTTCTGCATAGAAAAATTATGAGAATCCCTCTTTTAGAATTAAAAAACTTGCTAACCATCATATTTGTCAAGTACAGCTTTTCAGAAGAAAAAGCGATATTTCTATCCAAAGTATTTGCTGAAAACACTTTGGATGGAGTAAATTCTCATGGTATCAATCGTGTTCCACTTTTCATCGAATATGTTAAAAATAAAAGTGTGGATATTGAGGCGGAAGCAGAGTTGACTGATTCATTTGGCGTAATGGAAAGATGGGATGGTAAACTTGGGCCAGGGATTATCAATGCTTCCAAATGCACAAAAAGAGCCATTGAATTATCAAAAATCCATGGCATGGGATTAGTGGCGTTGCGAAATACAAATCACTGGATGCGTGGAGGAACTTATGGTTGGCAAGCTGCTGATGCAGGATGTATCTCTTTATTATTTACCAATACGCAAGCCAATATGCCTCCGTGGGGAGGGAAACAATCAAGGATTGGTAATAATCCATTTGTGGTATCTATCCCCAGAAAAAATGGTCATGTGGTGTTGGATATGGCCATCTCGCAGTTTTCTTTTGGAAAAATAAATGATTACAAATTACGTGGAGAAAAACTTCCGGTTGCTGGTGGCTGGGATGAAAATAACCAATTGTCAAATGATCCTGTAAAAATTGAAAACACAAAACGCGGATTGCCAATAGGTTATTGGAAGGGATCAGCACTATCAATGATTTTAGATATGCTGGCAACATTACTGTCGGCTGGGGATTCTACAGGAAAAATAAGCCAAAAGCCATACGAAAGCGGTATCTCACAAATTTTTATATGTATCGACCCCAACCGCTTTGGAGACGAGGAATTGCAAGAAAAACTTTTAAATGAAATTATTTATTATACCCATCATGTTGATCCAATAAAACCGGGAGAACGTACGTATTATCCAGGAGAGCGAACAATACAAAAAAGAGCTGAAAATCTGAAAAACGGTATTCTTGTAAGTGATTCAGTATGGGAAAAAATCGTTGATTTATAGGTGACTGTGTAATCGGAAATGAGCTGTGATTAAGTGTCTCAAAAGATTAGATAATCCTCATATATCTTCAAAAAGAAGATTTATCAATTTAATAGAAAGCAACATTTTTTTATAGAAAAAGAGTACTTTTGTACCGCCTTAAAATTGATGAGAAAAAGGGTGCCGTGAAATTGTAAAATTACAGTAGGGTAAGATAAATATGGGAGTTAATAAGCGAGAACGTATAGCAATTGTTGGAATTGGATGCAGGTATCCAGGTGATGCAAATACGCCGGAGGAATTTTGGGATTTGATTATTGGCAAAAAAGATGCCCTTGGACCAATACCCAAAGACAGATGGGATAACGAAGGTCTTTATGCGCCGGAGTGGAGAAGAGCAGGGAAGATAAGCGTAAACCGCGGCGGCTTCATTAAAAGTATTGACAAATTTGACGCTGGATTTTTCGGTATTTCTCCATTGGAAGCGCAACGAATGGATCCACAACAACGCATGCTGCTGGAAGTTTCTTATGAAACAGTAGAAGATGCAGGTATAAGCCTGAATGACCTCGATGGATCCAAAACAGCAGTTTACATTGGTATATCTGCCCACGATTATGGCGATTTGCAAAATACGCCTCAAGAAAGAGTAAATATCGGTTCGCATACAAATGTTGGTTCTGCTTTGTGTATTAATGCAAATAGAATTTCATATTCATATAATCTTAAAGGACCTTCTTTTGCCATTGATACGGCCTGTTCTTCTTCCTTGAACGCAGTTCATATGGCTTGTAGAGCAATTTGGGAAGGTGATGCCGATGCTGCATTTGCCGGAGGTGTAAACTCCATCTTAAAGCCAGAGCCACAAATGGGCTTTAGTAAAGGCGGGTTTCTTTCGCCTGATGGCATTTGTTATTCATTTGACGAACGTGGCAATGGATACATAAGAAGTGAGGGTGCCGGCTTAATATTATTAAAAAAACTTTCTCAAGCTGAAGCAGACGGAGATAAAATTTATGCTGTAATTCATGGCTCGGCAGTCAATCAAGACGGTGCGACAAAAGGTATTTCTGTACCAAATCCTGTAGCGCAACAAGCTCTTCTCAAGAAAGCTTATGAAGATGCAAATGTCAATCCTCATGACGTAGGATATGTAGAAGCCCACGGAACAGGCACATTTGTGGGTGATCCCATAGAAAGTAATTCGATTGGGAGTGTCATCGGAAAAGATAGACCTGATTATTGCTACATGGGCTCCATCAAGTCCAATATTGGTCACTTGGAGCCAGCTTCTGGTGTTGCAGGAATTTCTAAATTGGCGCTTTCATTATATCATCAAACGATTGGGCCAAACATTCATTTCAAAAAAGGAAACCCAAATATTCAATTTGAGGAGTTAAAGCTAAAAGTACCTACCGATGCCATAGCGTGGCAGGCAAATGGGACGCCACGATTTGGAGGGGTCAACTCATTTGGGTTTGGGGGTTCTAATGTTCATGTAGTTTTAGGTGATGCCAGAACAGCCGAGAAGCCAGCCAACAACAAGGCAGGAATGCATGTCGCTACAATTTCTGGTTCCAATGGCGATGCACTTCAGGAGCTTACAAAAAAGTATATAAAATTTCTTGGGCAAAATGATCATGAATATAGCCTCAGCGATATTTGTGCCTTTAGCGCCACAAGAAGAACGCACCATAATCACAGATTGGCAGTTGTTGCCGATTCTAAAGAAAATCTCGCAAAAAACCTGAAATTATTCTTAGAAGGCGAGTCAATCACTGAGGTTGCCGATGGCCGGGTAAATGAAGAAAAGGATAAAATTGTTTTTATCTTTTCTGGTCAAGGACCGCAATGGTGGGGTATGGGTCGTCAATTATTTGAAAATGAGCCCTTGTTCCGAAAGTGGATTGAGAAGTTAGATGTCATGCTTTCAAAACACACCGACTGGTCGCTGATTGAAGAGCTCACAAAAGACGAAGATGCATCAAGAATAGGGCAGACCAACATTGCACAACCTGCTCTTTTCTCCATACAAATAGCATTGTATGAAATGTGGAAAGCAATGGGTGTGCATCCAAAAGCAGTTGTAGGTCATAGTATTGGAGAGGTTGCAGCAGGATATGTTTCCGGAGCGCTTACTTTAGAACAAGCAGTATTGCTCATTTTTCATCGAAGCAGAGTGCAGTTCAAAGCAACGGACAAGGGTCGCATGCTGGCAGTAGGGATATCTCGTCAGGAGGCAGAAAAACTCATTGCCGGAAAAGAAGAAAAAGTATCAATAGGAGCAGTAAATGGCCCTGAGATGGTGGCACTATCCGGCGATACAGATGTGATAGAAGAGATAGCAGAAGATATCAATAACAGAGATATATTTCATCGTATGTTGGCAGTGAATGTTCCATTTCACAGCCATCACATGGAGCCATTGAAGGAGGAACTTTTAGCTTCTTTGGGAGATTTTAAAACAGTAGCTACTACCATTCCTTTTTATTCAACTGTAGAAGGTGGAGTCGTAAAAGGTGAAGATTTGAATTCTTTGTATTGGTATCGTAATGTTCGTGAACCGGTATATTTCACTGATGCAATTAGTGCTCAAATTACCAAAGGATTTGATACATTTATCGAACTCGGGCCACATCCTGTACATGCTATTGGAGTAGAGGGATTGTTGGCGGAAAATAAAGTTAAGGGTATCGTAATTCATTCCCTCAGAAGAAAGGATGATGAAAAACGAACCTTTCTTTCCTCAGTGGCAAAGTTGCACACTTGGGGTGTAAATATTGATTGGAAATCTTTTTACGGTAATGACAATGGTTGGGTAGATTTGCCGCGATATCCATGGCAGAAAGAATCATTTTGGGTAGAATCGAAAGCAGGTAAAAAAATGCGCCTGGGTACTATCGAACATGGTCATCCACATCTCAATAAAAAGACGCATTCAGCCAGAGAAAAAAATAATATCATTTGGGATGTCGTTTTGGACAAACGCACCTATCCATATATCGAGGATCATAAGGTTCAGGGACCCATTGTATTCCCTGGCGCTGGCCACGTCGATCTTGTTATTGGAGCTGCAAAAGCATCATTTGGAGATAAATTTGAATTTGTAGAAAATGTAAATTTCGATAATGCTTTATTCTTACCTGATAGCGGTGAGCCGCCTCAAATACAAATAGATATTTCTCACGACAGTGGCGAATATTTCATTTATACCAGATCAGATCAAAAGGATGCTCCATGGACAATGTGCTCCAATGGAAAAATAAATCATATAGGAGATAAATTTCAAGCTATCCCCGTTGACCTTGAAGACATAAAAAAACACATTACCATACCCGTGGCTGTAAAACCCATGCACGATGAGCTGCTTGAAAGTGGTTTATATCTAGGCCCCTCTTTCCGAGCGATCAAAAACTTATGGAGGAGCGATGGCAATTGGGAATCTCTAAGTGAAATAGAGGTGCATGAAAGCATTCGGTCAGAATTTTTTCAATTCAACATTCATCCAGGAGTTCTCGATAGTTGCTTCCAAACAGTATTTGGGATATTCAATGAGCGTGATGATCTCAATAAAAAAATGGGCGTCTATGTGCCTCGCCATATCGAAAGGATAAAGTGGTACAATGATGTCAATTCATATAAACTATTCGTTCATGGTCGATTAAGAGAATGGACGGATGAATATGCATTGGGTGAGCTATGGATATTTAATGAAGATGGTTCTTTAGTTGCAGAATTTCATGGGTTTCATTCGCAGTACCTCAAAGGATCGCGTGGTGAAAATGGCGATGAGCAAGATAAATGGTTCTATGAGTACAATTGGAACATGAAATCGAGAGCCGATCAGGAATTGAGTCGAAACCCAGGGGAATATCTTCCTGCACCCACCTCAATTGAGGCTCAAGTTCAGGAAATGATCACTAACGTAAATAACAGACCTGAACAAAGTGAATATTATCAGGATTACGAACCCGAACAATATAAGCTGACCATTGGCTACATCTGTAAGTCTCTGAAAGATATGGGACTTTCGTTTGACATTGGTAATAAAATAAATGTAGATGATCAGATAGAAAAAATGAACGTGATACCGGCACATCATCGCTTGTTTCACCACATGTTCAAATTACTCCATGGAGCAGGAATTGTCAGCGGGAAAGCAGAAATGTTTGAGGTAATTGTCGCTCCTGATTTCAAAGATGTTAATGCCTGGATGGAGGAACTCAATATGCAGTATCCTCAATTTCATCATGAGTCGACACTGCTGGGACGTTGTGGCCCTGAAATTCAAGGTGTGTTGCAAGGTACTGTTGATCCTATTCAACTAATATTCCCAGAAGATAAATGGGATGCCATTGTCCAGTATTATGTAGAAGGGTTTGCCTTCAAAAAGTACAATGACATTGCTGGAAAGGCTATTACAGAATTGATAAAAAATATCCCTGAAGATCAAACCATTCGCATACTCGAAATTGGCGCTGGGACAGGAGGGATGACACAGGCCATTCTGCCTATGCTTCCTGCCGACAGATCGGAATATGTTTTTACTGATTTGTCGCACATGTTTATGCTGAAAGCCCAGCAGCGATTTGCCAAATATCCTTTTGTCCAGTACAAGATTATGGATATTGAGCAAGATCCTGCTGGTCAGGGTTTTGATCTCCATACTTTCGATATCATCATTGCCTCAGATGTAATTCATGCCACTCGTGATCTGAGTGTATCACTTGGTCATGCACAAAAGCTACTGGCTTCTCAAGGTGTATTGATGATGTTGGAAGTGACCAATTCACCAGTTTACCTTGATTTTATTTTCGGTATGACCGAAGGATGGTGGTTGTATGAAGATCTTGATATTCGTACTGAGCATGCCACTATGGCGCCAGAAAAGTGGACGGCTGTATTGGAAAATAACAAATATACCGATGTAGCTTGCTATAGTGATGTGCCAGAGAATGATATTTCTTGCCAAACCGTTATCATGGCCCGCGCAGAAAAATTAGACCTTGCAGAAAATAATGATAACAGCGAAGCAAAGAACAGCAGTGGGAATTGGCTTGTTTTTACAGATAAGAAAGGCGTATCATCAAAAATCATCAGTCAGCTTGAGACGCTGAATAAAACTTGCATTACAGTAGATATCAGTGAGCAATATGAGCAAATCAGCGATGGTAAATTTGCCATTAATGCCATATCTCAAGATGATGTAAATAAAGTATTGGACCATGCAAATGGCCAAGGAAATTTTGAAGGAATAATATATGCTTGGGGATTGGATTTGCTGGATAATAAAGGTCTTTCTGTAAAATCAATTACTAGCGGCGAAAGCCAAGGTTCTATCATGATGATGAATATCATGAGAAAGCTTAATAATACCCAGTACAAGAACAACCCCGATATTTGGGTGTTGCTAAGTGGCTCGCAAACAGTGGGCGGATCTCCAGAATTTATCAACCTAAGCCAAGAAGGGCTTCGAGGAGTAAGCAGGTGTATTGTTAATGAATTTCCAAATTATAAAACAACAATAGTCGATTTCAGCGATCCTGTACAAAATGATGAAATAGGTGTTTTTATTGATGAAGTATTTGCAGGAGACCGCGTTGATGAATTGGCATTTAGAGGTAAAAAACGATTTGTAAATAAATTGGAGCGAATCTCTACAGAGACTATCGCTCAGCGTGCCATGAAATCTGTAGAGGCTGAAGGATCTGCCTACACAGCTACGATTTCGGAATATGGCGTTCTTGACAATATCGCTTTAAGGCAAGTAGATCAAAGAACACCTGCTGGAAATGAAGTGGAAATAACCGTTAAGGCTTCAGCACTTAACTTTAGAGATATCATGATCGCCATGGGATTATTATCCGACGATGCGGTAGAGGGTGGATTGTTCGGCAGAACTTTTGGCTTGGAATGTGCCGGCGTGATTAGTGCAGTTGGTAATGAGGTGACTACTTTGAAAGTTGGAGATGAAGTGATGGCAACTGCACCTTCATGTCTGGGTGGATTTGCCTATGCGTTAGAAGTGCATTGTGTTAAAAAACCAGCCGGAATCGATTGGAATGAAGCGGCAAGTTTACCTGTGGTTTATACTACAGCATATTTTTCATTAATTCATCATTGCCGATTGCAAAAAGGCGAGCGCGTATTGATTCACGCTTCTGCTGGTGGAGTGGGCATTGCTGCCATAAATATTGCCAATGTCGTGGGCGCAGAAATATTTGCGACAGTTAGCAGCCAGGAGAAGCGCGATTATATCATCAGCTTAGGCGTGAAACCTGAAAATATCATGAATTCCAGAACACTGGCATTTGCTGATGAAATCATGGAAAAGACCAATGGAGAAGGCGTTGACGTAGTACTGAATTCACTTTCTGGTGAAGCTATTTTCAAAAGCATTCGTTGCTTATCTGCCTATGGCCGTTTTGTAGAGATTGGCAAAACTGACATTTATAGAAATAGTAAGCTTGGCTTGCAACCCTTTGGCAACAACCTCACCTATTATGGTGTGGATGTGGACAGGTTATTTAAGCAAAAAGCAAAATTTGGAGGTACTCTCTTCCAAGAATCTATAGATTATTTTGTAGAGCATAATTTCAAACCTCATCCGGTTACTGTTTTCCCAATATCAAAACTTGCAGATGCTTTCCAGTTCATGGGTGGAGCAAGACATATTGGGAAAGTAATTGTATCGATGAAAGACAAGGTGGATGTTTTACCTCCTGAAGAAATAAAATTTGATGCCAATGGTACCTATCTGATCACTGGAGGAGCTTCAGGTTTTGGCTTGGGAGTAGCAGAATGGATGACAAGCAAAGGATGTGAAAATCTTGTGCTACTGAGCAGGAGTGGTACAAAAAATGCAGAAGAAGCTGCTTCTGTACAAGCCATGCTAGACAATGGAATTAATGTACTATTGGCCAAGGGAAGTGTGGATAATCAAGAAGATATGGATCGTATCTTCTTGGAAATAAAAGAAACTATGCCTCCGCTTAAAGGTATTCAGCATGCGGCAATGGTGCTTGATGATGGTAGTATTCCAGAGATTACTTATGAGCGCTACATGAAGGTATTTAATCCAAAAGCAGTGGGATGCTGGATATTGCATGAAGCAACGAAAGAATTAAATCTTGATCATTTTGTATCATACTCTTCAATATCTGCTATTTATGGAAATCCCGGACAAGTGAGTTATGTCGGAGCAAATAGCTTTTTAGATAATTTTTCTCACTGGAGAAGAGCGCAGGGTCTTCCTGCAACAACCATCAATTGGGGTGTAATTGGAGACGTAGGGTTTGTGGCCCGAAGCGGTAAAGTTGGTGAAAATGTAGATGAATTACTTTTCAAACAAGGGTGGAAATCTTTCTCTCTTCAGCAAGCTACAGGCATATTAGAAAACATACTATTGAGCAACCCCGTTCAGCGCGTTGCTACAGACTCAGATTGGGAAATGATTGGCGACTTTTTCCCACATAGTGCCAAGTCAAGTCGATTTATGCATCTGGTAAATGAAAAACAGCTTAGCGGCGGGAGTGGTGCAGGTGCTGGTGACGGCGCTCTCAAGGCAACACTACTTGAATCGAAACCAGAAGAACAGCACGATATTTTGCTCGATCAGCTGAATGATACTTTTGCCAGGGTATTGGGAACAACTGCCGACAAGCTCGACACCACTGAACCGGTAATTAAGTACGGTCTCGACTCGCTGATGGCCAACCAAATACGCAACTGGGTGCAAAGCAATATCGGTATAGATTATTCTATGATGAAAATAATGCGTGGCCCATCCATGGAAGAAATGACAGTACAAATTCTTGATGAATTGCTTGGAGGAGGAACGGCCGAAGTAACTGATGGGGCTGTAAAAAGCGAATTGGATAAATGGATAATCAGAACCAATAAAGTAGAAAATCCAAGATTGCGATTGTTCTGCCTACCGTATTTTGCAGGAGGCGCATCAATATTTAATACCTGGCATGAGTTGTTGCCAGACGATATTGAGGTTTGTGCCATTCAATTCCCTGGTAGGGAAGAAAGAGGCAACGAAAAAGCTTTTGATGATGTATTTGAGTTGGTAGCCAAATTGACTGAGGTTATGGAACCATTGCTGACGGTGCCTTGCGCATTTTATGCACATAGCTCAGGCGCAGGCGTGGCACTGGAACTTGCAAGGTACTTGCGCAAAAAACTCGATGTTCATCCTACCTGTTTTATGGTGGGAGGTTGGAGAGCGCCTCATCTTGAGAGCCCATTCCAGTTTTTGAATGCAATCGATGATGATGAGGTGTATAAGGATAAAAATATTCCTAATATCAAAAGTCATTTGCGTTCTTTAGAAATTCCTGAATCAGTAATTGAAAACGAGGCTGTATTTAACGAAATGCTCCCTGCTTTGCGTGCCGATATCTTACTGGGTAAAAAGTATGAATATTATGAAGACGAACCTTTGGAGTGTCCGTTGACTGCATTTGCAGGGGAAAGTGATTCTGTATTTTCTGAAGATCAAATCAAAAAATGGAGCCATCATACCTCCAATGATTTCAAATACACAGTTGTCAACGGCAGTCATCTTTTTTGTAGAGATAACAAAGAAGAGTTACTGGCCATCGTTTCAGAAGAGCTTTCAGAAAAAGTTATCGTATAAATAATGAAGCGTAGGATTGAACATCCTGATGAAAAACAGGATGTTTTTCCTTTGCTATCCTCTGGAGAAATGCACATATGGAATATTTCGCTGAATATTTCTGGCAATGAATTTTCATTTTATAAGGATGCGTTGTCAGAAAAGGAATCGAAAAGCGTAGGTAATTATAAATTCCGAGAAGTCAAAGAATCCTTTGCTGCCAGTCATGGGGCCTTGCGGATTCTTTTATCAAAATACCTCAACATTCCAATCAAATTATTGAAAATTGGTCGCCATAAAAAAGGCAAACCGTATTCCTTGGATGATCCGGGACTTTATTTCAATATGTCAAATTCCGGCAAACTTGCTGTTATCGTTTTTTCTCGAGATAGCGAAGTAGGTATTGACATCGAGCAAATTCGTCCCTTGCCTGATCTCGATGAGATGATTTCAAGAAATTTTACATCTAAAGAAATTAAGTTCATTCTTGCCAAACCAAAGGAAAAGATAAATCGATTTTTTCGTTTCTGGACAATTAAAGAAGCTTACCTGAAAGCAATAGGGGAGGGCATGAGATTGAGGCCAGACCAGATTGAATTTGATATTGACAATGATCTTATCAAACAACCTGTTATTAAAGGAGTCTTTGAAGATGAAGATTGGAATTTGAAAGAATTCTCTCCATCTTCCCAATATGTTGGCACGGTCACATATCAGTTCGAAAACGCAATGATAAATCAAATGGAATTCAAATTAAATTAGCAAACTTCAATGCGATTTGTATATTATATTTTCAAAATTTTCACCTTACTTTTTAGTGTGACACCCTTTTGGTTGTTATATTTTTTGTCTGATCTGCTTTTCTTTTTATTCTACCATATCATTCGATATCGCAAAGATGTGGTCAAGCAAAATATTGAACGATCGTTTCCCAACCTGAGCAAAGCTGAACAATTGAAGATTGTAAAAGGATTTTACCACAATCTTTGCGATATATTGCTTGAAGGTATCAAAGGGTTTACAATAAATAAAAAAGACCTTCAGAAGCGATATGTTTTTACCAATCCCGAAGTGATGAACGATATGTTTGATAAGGGGCAAGACGTTATCTCTGTGGGTTCGCATTTTGCCAACTGGGAGTGGGGGGTGATCGCAGCACCTCTGCAACTCAAGCACAAATTATACGCATTGTATTTTCCTTTAAGGAATAAATACATCGATGCTTATATGAAAAAAAGTCGAAATAAGTTTGGTACGGTATTGACATCAACAGGTGAGGTAGCCAAAGCATTTGGCAATAAAGACAATAAGCCCTGTTCCTATTTCTTTGGGGCCGATCAGAGTCCGGCAGGAGTAAAGGGTGCTCATTGGATGACATTTTTAAATCAGGATACTGCTTGCATAAAAGGACCTGAATTTTTCGCAAGGCGATATAAAATACCTGTTGTTTACTTTGACGTGCAAAGGGTGAAGAGAGGATATTATAGCGCTACACTAATAGTATTGGAAGCTGATTCGTTCAATACTTCATCGGGTGAGATCACTGAACACTTCATGCACACGCTTGAAAAAATTATATTGAAAAAACCAGAGAATTACCTGTGGTCGCACAAAAGGTGGAAACATACCAAGCCGGAACGTAAAAAATAATAAACAAGATTCTGAGAAAAAACAGCAAGTTGACCAATCCGTCAGGCATTTGGATATTATAGATTTTAACATAAAATTAATTATATGAAAGTTACCAGAACATTTGACCTACTTGATAGATATGCTGATAAGTTTGCAAATAAAGATGATGTATTTGCTGCCAAGATCAATCTACGCTGGGTAAAACACAATGTTGATGATTATATAAATAATGCCAGGTTCATGAGCTATGGATTGCTTGCCCTCGGCTTGCAAAAAGGTGACAAAGTAGCCACTATCTCCAACAACCGACCCGAATGGAATTTTGTGGATATGGGCCTCGCGCAAGCTGGACTAATCCATGTCCCAATTTTTGCAACCCTGGACAGAGATGGGTATAAAGAAATTTTTGATCACGCAGAAGTGAAGGCTGTATTTGTTGCCGACAGCAAATTGTTTAGTACCGTAAAGCCCATCGCCCCCAACTTGACATACACCTTTGATCAAGTTGTTGGAGCAAAGCCCTGGGTAGAAGTAAGAGATTTGGGAGAAGAAAAAAAGGATGCGTTTGACGGACAGGTAGATCGAAATAAGGAACAAACAAAACCAACAGATCCAGTAACTTTAATCTACACCTCTGGAACGACCGGAAAACCAAAGGGTGTGCTGCTTTCTCATCAAAATTTAATGACCAATGCAATAGCAGCCGCTGAAGTATTTCAACTCAAACCAGACCAGCGATATCTTTGTATTCTTCCAATTTGCCATGTAGGCGAACGAATGGCAAACTACCAAACACAGTATTCGGGTTGTAGTATTTACTATGCAGAAAGCCTGACAAGCATTGCTCGTGACTTGCAGGAAATCAAACCTCATGGCTTTGGTGCCGTGCCAAGGATTTTAGAAAAGGTGTTTGACAAGATCATTGCCAAAGGCAACAAGCTAACTTCTATTAAGAAAAAACTTTTTTTCTGGGCATTGGATCTTGGTTACAAATACAAAATTAATGGTGAGAATGGCCCGTGGTATGAGTTGCAGCTGAAACTTGCCAACAAAATTATTTTTAGCAAATGGCGCGAAGCCATGGGTGGGAATATCGCAGCAATCGGAGTTGGAGGGGCAGCGTTGAACCCTAAACTGGAAAAAGTATTTTGGGCTGCAGGCATCAAGTTGTTGAACATGTATGGGCTAACAGAGACATCTCCTATCATCACCATCAATCGGCAGCAACAGCCTGATCTTCGCTTGGGTTCAGTAGGCTCGGTGATAAAAAATGTGGAAGTGAAAATCGCAGATGATGGCGAAGTTCTTTGCAAAGGACCAAATGTAATGTTGGGATATTATAAAGATGATGCCGCTACAAAAAAAGTAATTGATAGCAACGGATGGTTTCATACTGGTGATATTGGCGTGTTGGATGATGGGAAATTTCTTAGAATCACAGATCGTAAAAAAGAACTTTTCAAATTATCTAATGGAATATATGTCTCGCCGCAGTCAGTGGAAAACGTATTTAAAGAATCGGTATTTATTGACCAAATAATGGTCATTGGAGAAGGAGAGAAGTTTGCAAGTGCGCTAGTGACACCAAATTTTGAAGCCTTATTTTCATGGTGTGAGGAGCATAATATCTCATCAGCAAAAAGACAAGAAATAATTAATAACAAGGAAGTATTGGGCCTTTATAATAAAATAGGAAAGACCTTGAATGCTTCACTAAAAAAAGACGAACAGATAAAACGATTTAAAGTTGTATCTGATGAATGGTCTCCGGACAGCGGCGAACTTTCACCAACATTGAAATTAAAAAGGAGGGTTATTTACAAAAAATACGATGCGCTAATTCGGGAAATTTTTAATAAAGAAGCTGTAACGGACAAATAATGATTTTAACAGAAATAAAAAATAGGGATTCCGAAAAAGAGTTTCTCAACGTTGCTCGACGGATATACAAAGATGACAATAACTGGGTATGCCCTTTGGATAAGGATATCAAAAATATTTTTGACCCCAATCAGAATACATATTTTAAGCACGGTGTAGCCGTTCGCTGGGTTTTGAAAGACAATGAAGGAAAGCTATGTGGGCGCATTGCCGCCTTTATCGATTTCAAATCAGCTAATGACAATGAACAGCCAACAGGAGGTTGTGGTTTTTTTGAATGTATTGACAATCAGGACGCAGCCAATATGTTATTTGATGTTGCTAAAGATTGGCTAATGTCCAAGGATATGGAAGCTATGGATGGCCCAATAAATTTTGGCGAGCAAGATAAGTTTTGGGGTTTACTCGTCGATGGGTTTATGCAACCTTCCTACAAGGCGTCTTATAATCCACCTTATTATCAAAATCTCTTTGAAACATATGGGTTCAAAACCTACTACAAGCAAGAGGGATTTCATTTTGATATAAAAAAGTCTGTCCCGGAGCGATTTAGAAAAATAGCTGAACGACTGGATAATAAGCCAGAATATTCTTTTAAACATTTTGAATTTAACAATGTAGAAAAATATGTAGAAGATTTCACTACGGTTTTTAATTTAGCTTGGGCCGATTTTAAGAAGGATTTTGAACCTCTCACTTCCGAATATGTAAGGAATTTTATCATGGAAGGAAAGGCGGTGCTTGAAGAGAAATTTGTATGGATAGCTTATTATGAAAAAGAGCCAGTAGCCATATATCTGATGATTCCTGATTTGAATCAGATATTTAAATATTTCAATGGAAAGCTCAATCTATGGAATAAATTAAGGTTGTTATTTATGGTGAAAACAAAAAAAATGACACGTGCCAAAGGATTGCTTATGGGTGTAATTCCAAAATTTCAAAAGAAAGGTATCGAATCGGGATTTATTTTGCACCTGGATAAAGTGTTTCAAGAAATGCCTCATTATGAAGAGTTGGAGTTTTCGTGGGTTGGTGACTTTAATCCCCCCATGCGAAAACTATGGAAAATCGTTGGAGCTGAGCCGGCCAAGCACTACATCACTTACAGAAAACTGTTTGATCCGAATAAAGAATTTAAACGATACCCCATTCCGGAATAGATTTATTGGGTTTTTGGAATGAAATCTAATACGGATCCACATCAAAGACAACAAATACCTGGCGATATTCTTTTTCTTGTTTCAAGGTGTTGACAGTATTTTTCAAAGCATTTTTAAGTCTGCTTAGGTCAACATCTCCTCTTGGGATTTTTAGTATTATCTCCATCAAATATAGATTTCTGATTTTTGAGATCATAGATTCATGAGGCCCCAAAACCAGGTTTTTATGCAGCTGCTTTTTTATTCTCCCTGCCAAAATTTCTGCGGCGAGATTTACCGTTGCATTATCTCTATGTTTTAAAGTTATGCGAATCAGTCTGTAAAATGGAGGATATTTAAATTTATGCCGCTCTTCGATCTCATGATTGTAGAATTCTGAAAAGTCTTGCTTGTAAATATAGTGTAGCACAGGTTGCTTCAAATTGGCTGATTGAATGATTACTTCTCCTGGTTTGGTACTTCGCCCGGAACGACCACTTACCTGAACGGACAATTGATAAGTCCGTTCATACGATCTGAAATCCGGAAAATGAAGCATTCTATCTACATCAAACACACCAACGAGGGTCACGTTGGCAAAATCAAGCCCTTTACTTACCATTTGCGTACCTACCAAAATATCAATATTTCCTTGCTCGAAGTCATTAATAATTTTCTGATAACTATATTTTTTTCGTGTTGTATCGAGGTCCATCCGCTGAATGCGAGCCTGGGGAAATAGCAACTTTAGGTCTTCTTCCAGTTTCTCTGTACCAAACCCCATGGTTTTTAGTTTTGTAGAACCACAGGCCGGACATGTGACAGGTAGCCGCTCATGATGGCCACAGTAGTGACATCTCAGCTGATTGTAATACATATGAAAAGTAAGACTCACAGCGCAACTATTGCATTTGGGAATCCAGGCACATTCTTCACAGGATATGTAGGGAGCATACCCCCTGCGATTTTGAAATATAATTACTTGTTCATTTCTTGATAATGTTCCGGTCATTTTCTCAACCAAAACACTGGTGAAATCACCTTTTATTATCTTCTGCTTTCTTTCAAGGGTTAGATCTGTAAAAATTATTTTTGGTAAGTTAGATTTCCCATACCGTTGATTCAACAGTACCAATCCATATTTGCCTTCCCTCGACTGATAGAAAGATTCAAAAGAAGGGGTGGCGGTACCCATAAGTACTTTGGCAGAATGAATCATAGCAAGTACCTGTGCAGAATCTCGTGCTTGATATCTTGGTGCCGGATCGTATTGTTTGTAAGAAAATTCATGCTCTTCATCAACGATTACCAAACCAAGATTGTCAAAAGGCAGAAATATCGACGATCTCACACCTACTATTATTGAAAACTTTCCGGATATCAATCCTTTCCAAACTTCCATTCGCTCGTTGTCTGAGTATTTAGAATGATAAACGCCCATCTGGCCACTAAATATCTTTTGGAGTCTCATCACAATCTGCGTGGTAAGTGCAATTTCTGGCAACAAATAAAGTACTTGTTCTCCCTGCTCCAAAACATCATAGATCAGGTCCATGTATATTTCAGTTTTCCCACTTCCTGTAATCCCGTGGAGCAATACAGTCTGTTTGCTTTCAAAGCATTGCAATATTTTAGCTTTGGCAGATTGCTGTGCTTCAGAAAGTTTTATGGAATAGGCTTCATCGGAAACTGGTAACGTAAATCGGGGAACAATTACTTTGAAAATTTCCAGTACTCTATTTTTCTCCAGTGTCTTTAGCGAAGACCCGGATACGCTGGTGGCCAATAGTTTTTTCTGAGTTATACCCTGATCATTGAATTCTTTGTTTTTAAAAACTGGAACAAGATTGAGAAATGCCAATAGCACATCGAGTTGCTTAGGCTTTTTCTCCAATTCGCTCATCAGTTCTTTTAGATATTTATTCTGTAACCAATGTTTTGCAAGCCTTACCCGAGTTTCTCTCTTTGGAGAATATTTTTCCTTTACTTCCTCAAAAATCAGAATGGCCTCCTTTGCAATCAGAGATTTTATAATTTTTAAATAAGATTTAATTTGTAATATTTGAGCTGCCTCACCATAGGTAATTACTTTGTCGCGCTCGAGTACATGGAGAATAAGTAATTCTTTGTCTGTAAAAGGGTAAATGGGATTGACAAAATCATACTCTGGGTTAAGTTGAATTTTTGATTCACTATTCAGTTTCAATCCTGAGGGCATACCGATATTCAGTGTCTCGCCTACCGTACACATATAATAATCCGCAACCCACCTATAGAATTTAAGTTGTTTTTCGTTCATTACCGGCTCATCGTCTAATAAGTCGATGATATATTTTGCTTGGTAAACAGAAGGAGGGTTTTGGTGAATGCCAGCAATGATACCTGTTAGTATCTTCTTCTTCCCAAATTGCACAATGACACGGTATCCGATACCCACCAATTCATTGAGTTCATATGGAATGCGGTAGGTAAATAAATTTGCAATAGGGACGGGCAGCAATATATCGGCAAACAAGGTAGTCCGTTCCTGATGATCACTTGATGTTTTGAATTCTAATTTACTCAAATTACACTTTATTGATAGTTAGTTAATCCAACCATTCAGTTGTTGGAACGCCTCTTTGAAGGAATGCACAGGCAATTTACAGCTTTTCTTAAAACAAACATTGTTGGTAGTTTGCCATCAATGGTCTTCTTGTCTTTCAATAGCATCAGAAATCCTGGATGGCTATTGGCATCACTTATTATACTGGGTTCAAGATGCTTTTGAAAGGCTCATTTTAACTGGGATTTTAGGAGATCGAGTTCGGGAGCTATGTCTATCTCGTTCTTAAAATCATTCAACAAAGTTATTGTATTCTTCAAAAAAAGTTGATGTTGATCACTATCACTATTAAAAGGCTTATGAGCTATTGCTTTTCTTATTTTATCCCACTTTAAAATAAATTGTTGTTCTTTTTCTTTAAAATATACTTCTTGAAATTGTTGCCAGATATATTCAACAGCAACGGAGTTGGGATGAAGCATGTCATCTTTATAAAATCTATAATCACGCAAATCATCCATCATGATTTCAAAAGAAGGGAAGTAATCTACCCCTTCAAACTGTTGAACTATTTTTTCGCAAGCTATCCTAAGGATGGATTTGCTGACATTGTTTTGTTGAAAAGTTTCTTTTTGATGCCTGACAGGACTAACCGTTAAAATTATCCTTACATTTTTATTGATGTTTTTCAGGTGGTCAATATTCACCTTAAATCCATGGATGATTTCCTCAATTTCGAGCATGCGCTTTGTGAAATTATTCGCTGGAATTTTATGGCAATTTGCAGCAATTTCTCCTGCCTCCTTCCATTTATGTACTATTGCAGTTCCGAAAGTATAAATGATGATTGACGTTTGTGATAGCTGAGTTCCAATACGCTGAAGTACGTCATTGGCATTGTCTATTAGAATTTTTCTATTAAAATTTGAAAAGTCTGAGTGCAAATCGAGATGATGAAAAATCCCTTCTGATTCAATGATTTTCCTGGGCTCAAGCGTCTCCTTTAATGCTGACTTATTAATAAGTTTAAATATCGAAATGGGATTGAATATAGTTCCAAATGGATTGGTATTGACATTAAATTTATAATCGTGGAGATTTCCGCCGATATGCTCAGCGAAGCAAGAACCCAATGCCAATATTGAATCCTGATGGTTGATATTAATAGTTGATTTTTTGGGAATTACTTTGGTCCTGAACATATTGTAAAGATATGATTAACCTGAATAATTTGGGAATTAAATTGGTAAACTCACGAGATACCCAGCAATGACAAACCATAAAAAAAGCCCTGACCAAATAATGATCAGGGCTTAGATTTATTTTTAAATCCCTTATACAGGAACTACTTCAAATTTTACTTCGTGTTTTACTTCTTTATGTAAATCGAGTAAAGCAACATATTCACCAACTTCTTTTGGCTGAACAGGAAAAGAAATTTGCTTCCTATCTACGTCAAATCCTTTGTCAGCCAATAAATCAGAAATTTGAAGAGTCGTAACTGCTCCAAAAATTTTACCTGATTCACCAACCTTCGCTCCAACGCTCAATACGGTCTCTCCAATTTTTGTAGCAACATCAAGTGCTTCATTCTTTATTTTTTCAGCTTTATGAGCCGCTTGTCTGATGTTCTCGTTAATTTTCTTTCTATTGGAGTTGTTTGCAATTATTGCAAACCCCTGAGTAATCAGGTAATTCCTGCCATATCCTGGTTTGACACTTACTGTATCATTTTTATAACCAAGACCTTGAATATTTTGAGTTAATATAACTTCCATTTTGTTACCTGTTTTACTATTTCAACGAATCTGTTACATAAGGAAGTAAGGCAATATGTCTTGCACGCTTAACTGCCTGAGATACTTTCTTTTGGAATTTGATGCTGGTCCCTGTAAGTCTTCTTGGAAGAATTTTTCCTTGGTCATTTACAAATTTCAGGAGGAAACTAGCGTCCTTATAATCAATGTATTTTATTCCGCTCTTCTTGAACCTGCAATATTTCTTCTTTTGCTGATCCTTATTTATTGGTTCGTTAACTAATGTCATTTCGCTTCTTCTTTTTTAGGTTCTACTTTTTTATTGAACGCACCGTTTTTCCTTTTTACATTGTACTCTAAAGCATGCTTGTCAAGCGCAGTTGTAAGGAAGCGTAATACTTTTTCTTCTCGTCTGTACTCTAATTCCAGACTTTCAATAACTCCAGGCTCTG
>CAZDRA010000060.1:0-26223 GCA_964507705.1 uncultured Roseivirgaceae bacterium
TTTTATAGTCTTTAATCAGGTCATTGGAATCGGCCGGTATCATGAAAAGTAAAATAGAATTTCTTTCAATGTGTCTTAAAAATCTATGACCAAGACCCTTTCCTTCTGCTGCACCTTCGATTAGGCCTGGAATATCAGCAACAATAAATGATTTAAAATCCCTGTAACTCACCACCCCAAGATTGGGAACCAAGGTGGTAAATGGATAATCGGCGACTTCGGGTTTTGCAGCTGAAATTACTGATAACAAGGTTGATTTTCCAGCATTTGGAAAGCCAACCATTCCTACATCTGCAAGGACTTTCAATTCAAGAATTATCCACTCTTCAACTCCAGGCTCACCTGGCTGCGAATATCTTGGCGTTTGATTTGTTGGTGTTTTGAAATGGTGATTACCCAGTCCTCCTCTACCTCCCGATGTTAAGATAATTTCCTGTCCATCTTCTGTTATTTCTATGAGCTTCTCATTGGTCTCTGAATTGAGTGCTATGGTGCCGAGAGGAACTTCCAATACTACATCTTTGCCGCTAAGGCCAGATCTTATTCCACCTTCACCCGGTTTGCCTTCCGTTGCAATTGCATGTCTTTTATACTTTAAATGAAGTAATGTCCAAAGCTGTTGGTTGCCTCGTAAAATAATGTGACCTCCTCGACCCCCGTCTCCTCCGTCGGGGCCTCCTTTCGGAACATATTTTTCTCTTCTGAAATGGGCAGATCCTGGTCCTCCGGCGCCAGATCGGGAACAAAGTTTTACGTAGTCAATAAAATTTGGTGAAGACAAAACAGTCTAATTTTTAAGGGAATCAATTGTCGTGCAAATATCGTTAAATATTTTATCCTCATTTCCAACTCCCTCTATCGGCAGGTGTTTTCCTTGCTTGTGGTAATATTCAATCAAAGGCAGTGTTTTTTCTTTATAAATATTTATCCTGTTTTCAATCCTTTCGTCTGTTTGATCTTCGGCTCGTCCAGAAGTTTTACTTCGTAACTTTAATCTGGCTTTGAGTTCATCATCAGCAACCTCTAGTGAAAGCATAATAGATATGGCCATATTTTGTTTATTAAGCATTTCATCAAATGCTATTGCTTGAGTCACAGTTCTGGGAAACCCATCAAATACAAAACCTTTGGTACTGCGACTATTATCTATTTTATCTTTCACCATTCTAATTACTAACTCGTCTGGCACCAGATTTCCATCGTCAATGTAATCATGTGCAAGTTTGCCAAGATTAGTACCTTCTCCCATATGTTGTCGAAATAAATAACCTGTGGAAAGATGAATAAGATCATATTTATGAGTGATTTTCTTACTCTGTGTGCCTTTTCCCGCACCCGGAGGGCCGAATAAAATGATATTTAGCATTACTTTAAATCTTTAATATTAGATGCTCAAAATTTTCTTAATCGTATTAATTGGTCGCATTTCTAATTCCAATCCTGTTTTTAATATTATGAATTGAAATTAATATTGGCGTTTTATTATTCAATTAGTTTATAAATACCCTTTAAATTTCTTCCGTATTCATCATAGTCAAGTCCATAACCGACAACAAATTTATCCGGTATTTCAAATCCAATGTATTTTAATGGAACAGTTTTTTTAACTGCTTCCGGTTTATACAATAATGTCAGTATTTCTATTGATTTTGCCCCAAGGTCTTTAAATTCTTCCAAAACATGATTTAATGTTTTGCCTGAGTCAACCACATCTTCAATGATTATAATATTTCTATTAAAGATATTATGTTCCAGCCCCAGTAATTCTTTTATTTTTCCGCTTGACTCCATTTTTCTATAAGATTTTAATTTTATGAAAGACACCTCCGCAGGAATAGTAATTTCTCTAAAAAGGTCTGCCGTAAAAATAAATGCACCATTGAGGATAGATAGGAATAAAGGTTTTTTGTTAATATAATCTTCATTTACTTGTTTGGCGATTTCGCTTACCCTTTTATTAATTTTTTCTTCAGAAATATAAATCTCAAAATTCTGGTCGTGAATTTGCATAATTACGTCAAATAAGTAGGATATCCTGAAATGGGCTGCAAATATATATTAATTATCAATTTTGAAACCTTCTTATAAGTAATTAAATAGCATTTTGTATATCAACACCATATCATTTATGTCTTTTTTTGATACCTTTTCATGGTTGCTATGTGCACTTTCTATAGGTGGCCCTATAAAGCACCAATCGATAGGATAGGGTGATTGCTGGATTTCTCTTGCGTCACTTGACCCATGAGCCTCTATTTCTACCTGAAACGAAATTTCATTTTCAATGGCTTTCTTAACAATATTATTTATAAATGACCTTCGCGGAATATTTATATCGCGAAAAGAAACTACTACTCCATTATGAAAGGAAATACCATCAGATATCCAGGTGATATCTGAAATCAGCATTTTTCTAATCTGAAATTTTTCATATAAAAACTTCACAAGAAATGGAACTGATCCACCACCGTGTTCTTCCCAACAAGAAAAAACTAATGCTCCATTTTCAAGGGTTTCCGCAATCGTTAGCAGATTTAAAATACCAACCCTATTGTCTAAATACGGAGAAATAATGAAATCACTGCTTTCTTGAAAATTACTTTTATAAGACAAACTTGTCCCGGAAATTATTGCTCGTCCAAATTTGTAGCGCATCTGGTTTTCTTTATTCATGGCCAACTTACACTCAATATCTCCGAGCTCATCTTTTCCGATAAGTATTTCGTCACCAGATACTTCTGGCCCTCCAATATGGATTAGCTGATCTTGATATCGAACTGTAAACCCTGTTGTATCCATATGAGCAAAAGCCGCAACTTTTGGTTTTCCGAAAACCAGTACCACACAATCCTGAAATTCTTCTCCATGATATATTTGCGGTTTTACTTTCCAGCTTGGAACCTGCTGATCTACATATTTTAATATAAATTCCTTCATATTTCCTTCTTCTCCAGAAGGGCTATGTACATCCAATAGCGATTTTAATAGTTCTGTCATTACTTATTTATTTGAATTGCAATTAGCATTCATCAACAAAAGATTTGACGTTAAAGCGTATTTGAGATTATTTGAATTCTTACCGAAGCTCGAAAATATTTCTTTTGAATTCATCTTCTCAGAAACTTTTATAATTGTCTGAATTTTATTTGTTGAAGCAATTTGAACATCAAAATTTTGGCTATTACTAATTTTTTCATTCATTATACTGATGTTAATAAGTTAATAACTTTGCGTTTAATTAGAAATGAAGAACTAAATTTGCGGTTTAGAATGATTTGTAAAATATTGATTAATATTTAGAAGGAATTATTTGTGGTCAATTTTAGTTTAATTTTGAATAATTGAGATTATACTTTTTCTGTAACCAGTACAATATTAATTTCTTAGCATAAGCCTTCAAAGTGATTTATTTTTTTTATCATAATTATTTTATTTTTACAACTACAAAAAATATCATTGACTTTTCAATAATTTATGGAGACAACAATTGCGCTTTTAGTCATTGGCCTGATCGTACTTATTCTTGGAGGCGATTTTCTGGTTAAAGGTTCATCAAGCATTGCATTGCGTCTTCATCTTTCACCTCTGGTTGTAGGCCTCACGATTGTTGCATTTGGGACATCATCTCCAGAGTTGTTAATTTCCATCCAATCCGCGCTTAAGGGTAGTCCGGATATTGCTATGGGTAATGTGATAGGTTCCAATATTTGTAATCTGGCATTGGTGCTAGGGCTCACTGCGGTAATTAGCCCTGTGAAAGTACAAAGTAACAGCATCAAGATTGATTGGCCAATGACCATGGGAGCTTCCATTTTGCTTTTTTTGGTAGTTCGCAAAGGGTATATTGAAGCTATTGAAGGTATATATTTTTTACTGATACTTTTCACCTACCTGTTTTTTATTATCTGGAAATCAAGAAAGGATGTGAAAGCTTCCAGGCTTGAATCAGAAAAGGAAGATATACCAGATGTGCCTGCCGCACAGATATGGAAAGACATTATTTTTATTGTCATAGGATGTATCGGGTTGTATTTTGGTAGTGAATGGTTTGTTGGCAGTGCCAAAGAACTTGCATTGAATCTTGGGGTTGAAGAAAGAGTAGTCGGTCTGACCGTTGTTGCGCTTGGAACAAGTCTGCCAGAATTAGTTACAGCAGCTGTTGCTTCTTTAAAGGGTCAAACTGCTTTGGCTTTGGGTAATCTTATGGGATCTAATATTTTTAATATTCTTTCAATTTTGGGAATAACCAGTATTATACAAACTATTAATGTTCATGAAGTTATATTAAGCAAAGACATCATTTGGATGCTGCTAATTACCATAATAGTTTTGCCACTAATAATCATCCGCCGTGAAGTAGGGCGTATCGATGGGATTATTTTACTGGTGTTTTATATAGTTTATGTTTATACTGTTGTTGTTTAAAAAAAGAAATTGAATTTGTATTAAACGTATTTTTGCAGTTAAGTTTTGCAGTAAAAGTCAACACTTCATTTTTATTGTTCCCTCAATTAATCAAATTTAGAAAATGCGATTTAGCGAAATTTGAGTTTTCAGGATACTTTTCCCATCAAAATCTATTATTGAATCAAGAATTTCTAAAGTCATTATTTCGTAGTTTAGTATTTACTTGACTTAATTATTCTCTAATAGGATGAAAATTCAATTTGATAAGATATTCAGAAATTACCTGGTTATAGACATCGAGACATCATCTTCGTTTGAATCTTATGAAGATATGGACGAAAGGATGCAATTGCTTTGGGACAAAAAAGCATCTTATATGAAGTCGGAATCAGAATCAACTTTTGCTGATCTATATTTTGATAAAGGGGCAATATTTGCAGAATTTGGAAAGGTGATATGTATATCTGCAGGTATATTCACCGAAGAAGAAGATAAATCTATTGGATTCAGAATAAAATCATTTGCTCTGGATTCTGAGAAAGAAACATTGATAGCATTTAAAAATTTAGTGGAATCAAAATTTGATAGTAAATACTTGCGTATGGTTGCCCACAATGGGAAGGAATTTGATTTCCCTTATTTGTGCAGGAGAATGCTTGTGAATGAGATTGATATTCCCGAAGCACTAGATATTCGAGATAAAAAGCCATGGGAAATAAACCATATCGATACCATGGAATTGTGGAAGTTTGGAGACAGAAAAAATTTTACGTCTTTAGACCTGTTAGCGGCATTGTTTGGTGTGCAATCTAGCAAAAATGATATTGACGGAAGCCAAGTAAATAATGTGTATTATAAGGAAAATGATTTGGAAAGAATTTCCAAATATTGTCAGCGTGATGTAATGGTAACTGCGCAGGTATTTCTCAAGCTCAATGGCTTTCATAAAATTGACGATAAAAACATCAAATATATTTAGTGAGTAAAAAAGAACTTTCAGATTCAACAGCAATATTGCATGTAAAGAACTTGCAGGTCAGTTTTATGCATCATGGGCATGAGACAAGAGCTGCAGATAATCTTAGCTTTAGTTTGCATCAAGGTGAATCCATTGGAATAGTTGGGGAGTCAGGTTCGGGAAAATCCGTTACCGCATTGTCCATCATGAATCTACTTAATTCTCCACCTGCGTTGATCAATTCAGGAGAGATAAAGTATAATTCCAGAGATTTTGGTTGGGTTGATACCTTGAAACTATCGAACAACAAACTAAGGTCCATCCGTGGAAATGAAATCGCCATGATTTTTCAGGAGCCAATGAGTTCGCTCAATCCGGTATTCACTTGTGGCAACCAAGTAGAAGAGGCACTTAAAATTCATCTAAAGTTAGATGCTAAAGAAGTCAGGGCAAAGACACTGGATCTTTTTGAAGAAGTACAATTGCCAAGACCTGAAAAGATTCTGGATGCTTATCCTCACGAACTATCGGGAGGGCAAAAGCAAAGGGTAATGATAGCCATGGCCATGTCGTGCAACCCGAATATACTTATTGCTGATGAACCAACTACCGCATTGGATGTGACAGTGCAATCAAATATTCTCAGGCTGATGGAAGGGCTACGAGAAGATCATGATACGTCTCTTATATTTATAAGCCATGATTTATCTGTAGTTGCCGAGGTGGCTGATCGAATTTTAGTAATGTATGACGGCAAAATTGTAGAAGAAGGGAACGTTTTCGATATTTTCAATCACCCTGAGCATCCATATACCAAAGGATTATTGGCCTGTCGGCCCAGGCTGGATATAAAAATGAAGAGATTGCCTACGGTAAATGATTTTTTGTCAGCAGGAGAAAATGATTATAAAGTAGAAAATAAAAAATATAACTCCTTAGGGGAGGCACTTTTACTTAATGCAGAACTAAAAAAGGAGACTGTTCAAAAAAGATTTGATGTAATCCAAGGAGGCCCTATTCTTAGAGTTAAAAACCTAACAGCTACATTTTCGATAAAAAAAGGTTTATTTGACAAGGCCAAGGAAAAAATAATTGCTGTTGATGATGTGAGTTTTGAGATATACCCGGGAGAGACTGTTGGTCTGGTTGGGGAATCGGGTTGCGGCAAGACTACCTTGGGAAGAACAATAATAAGGCTTAAAGACGCAGATGCTGGGGAGATTATTTTTGATGGCCATAGAATTCATGAGATGAAAGGAGAGCCTCTCAGGCAGCTGAGAAAGAAAATGCAAATCATTTTTCAGGACCCATACTCATCTCTAAACCCCAGACAAACTGTTGGCAAGGCTATATCTGAGCCATTAAAAATTCATAATATTATAAATGATAAAAACAAAAGGAAATCGAGAGTTTACGAAATGTTAGAAAAGGTTGGTTTAAATCCAGCACATTACAATAGATTTCCTCATGAGTTTTCGGGGGGACAAAGACAGCGTATTTGCATTGCAAGAGCACTGGTTACAAATCCGCAATTTATTATTTGCGATGAATCTGTTTCTGCATTAGATGTGTCCGTTCAAGCGCAAGTTTTAAATTTACTAAATGACTTAAAAAAAGAATTTGGGTTTACAAACCTGTTTATTTCCCATGACTTATCCGTAATAAAATTTATGGCAGACCGGATATTTGTTATGAAAAGCGGTAAGTTGGTGGAGATTGGTTATCCCGACGCATTGTTTGACAGACCAAAAGAAGAATACACCAAAAACCTGATTAATGCCATACCGAAAGGCGATGTGGAAGATATCCGCAAAGCACAATTAAGAAGAAGACTCGCATATGCGAGAAAAACATTATTTGAAAACGAATGAAAAAAAATAAAAACCGTGGGAAGAAAAAATCCCACTATAGTGAAATCAGAAAACTGATACAAGAAATACTTAGTGATCAGAAAAACAAAAAGCTATCTCATAGGCAAATAATAAGAAAACTGGATGTCCATGATAAGAAAACAAAAAATACTGTAAAATCCATATTAGCTGAATTTAGTAAAAATGGGCCAAAAGGAGGGAGAGAGGAAAAAGCGACACTTTCCGACAAAGAGATCGTAGGAAAAGTTGATTTTGTAAATCCAAGATTTGCATTTATTGTTTCTGAAGAGCGAGAAGATGATGTAATGGTAAAGGCCGAAAACCTTAAGGGTGCCTTCGATGATGATACCGTAAGAGTTAAACTATTTGAATCAACATCAGGCCGGGGACGAATAGAGGGGAAAGTCGTTGAAATTATAAATCGCTTCCGCACAGAATTTGTCGGTAGGCTGGAGGTATCTCCAAAATATGCCTTTGTTATCCCTGATTTCAAAAAAATGCATTATGATATTTTTGTGTCTTCAGCTAATCTCAACAAATCAGGTCACAATGATAAAGTAATAGTAGAAATCAAGAAATGGCCTTCACATGATAAAAACCCTGAAGGAAAGGTAATCAATGTGCTGGGAAAATCAGGTGAAAATGATGCGGAGATACACTCTATTATGGCCGAATTTGGTTTGCCATTTAAGTTTCAGGATGATGTTGATCAACAAGCGAATAAAATTAAAGATGGGGTAACAGACAAGGAGATCGCTTTGAGAAGAGACATAAGAGATATAATCACTTTTACCATCGATCCTCTAGATGCCAAAGATTTTGATGATGCAATTTCCATTAGAAAACTGAGCAATGGCAACCACGAAGTGGGCATACATATTGCTGATGTCACGCACTACATCAGGCCGGAGACCCTACTAGAAGAAGAAGCCAAAGATCGTGCGACCTCAGTTTACCTTGTCGATCGCACCATTCCTATGTTGCCTGAAAAAATATCAAATGAACTTTGTTCTTTGAGGGCAAATGAAAATAAGCTTACATTTTCAGCAATATTTGAACTCAATGAGCAAGCACAGATCAAGAATGAATGGTATGGTAAGACAGTAATTTATTCCGATAGGAGATTTACATATGAAGAAGCCCAGGAGCGAATCGAAAATAAAGAAGGAGATTATGCAGAGGAGTTGGCGATCTTAAATGAACTCGCTTTGAAATTAAAAGGGCAACGATTTAAAAACGGGTCAATCAATTTCGAAACAACAGAGGTAAAATTTGATCTGGACGAACAAGGGAAGCCCATTGGTTTGAAGACCAAAGAGCGAAAAGATGCACATAAACTTGTAGAAGAATTTATGTTATTGGCCAACAAGAAGGTAGCTGAATTTGTCTATAAAATGAAAAAAGGAAAGACAAAGAATACTTTTGTCTATAGAACGCACGATCATCCTGATCCTGAAAGGTTGAATACATTCTCTGTTTTTGCCAAAAAATTTGGTTATGATCTTAAGGTTGAAGAAGCAGCCATTTCGAAATCACTGAATCACCTGATAGAAGATATTGAAGGAAAGCCGGAACAAAACGTATTGCAAACTCTGGCCATCCGATCCATGGCCAAGGCAAAATATACTACTGAGCCAAAGGGGCATTTCGGTTTGGCTTTTGCACACTATTCACATTTTACTTCACCAATCAGGCGATATCCCGATATGATGGTCCATCGAATGCTGCTGCATTACCTGGAAGGAGGAACATCGTTACCGGAAGAAACTTTTGAAAAGATGTGCCAACATTCATCGGTTATGGAAAAAAGAGCTGCCGATGCAGAACGAGCATCTATCAAGTATAAACAGGTAGAATATATGGAAACAATGTTGAAGCAGGAGTTTGATGGCATAGTTTCTGGGGTGACAGAATGGGGGATCTTCGTAGAAATATCAAGCACCAAGTGCGAAGGCATGGTTCGACTTTCTGATCTAAAGGATGATTACTACATCCATGAACCTGACCAATATAGGGTTATTGGACAAAATAAAGGGAAAACCATTACACTTGGTGATGAGGTTCGTGTGAAGGTGATGAAGACAGATATCAACAAAAGGATTATTGATTTGGAGATGTTAGTGAAGAATATTCGATAATAATTATTATGAATCCATCAGGTCTTTTATTTGCTGGAATTTTGGCTTCCATGCTTCATGTAATTTCTGGTCCTGATCATTTGGCGGCTGTAACTCCGCTGGTAATAGAATCAGAAAAAAAAGCCTGGAAAATTGGATTGTCCTGGGGGTTAGGTCATTTGGCAGGGATGCTGATAATTGGTGTATTGTTTCTAATATTTAAAGATTATATCCCCATTGAAAGTATTTCTCGGCACAGCGAGCAATTCGTCGGAGTTGTACTGATAGGAGTGGGGTCCTGGGCTTTTTATAAGATTTTTAAAGTTGATAAAACGCATAGCCACACGCACGTCCATGCTGAGGGCAGACCTTTTATTCACAGCCATAAGCATGACCATCATCATCATAAAAAATATCAACACACCCATGCCAAAGCAGTTAAACAAAACATCATATCTTCATTTGGTATTGGCATCATTCACGGCTTAGCCGGAGTGGCTCATTTTCTACTTTTACTACCTGTACTGAGTTTTAACTCAAGATTTGAAGGTGTGCAATATATCCTTGGGTTTGGTATTGGCACTGTACTTGCCATGACTGCCTATGCTTTTATTTTAGAAAAACTTACAGATATTTCGAAGCAAGGTCACAACGATTCGTTCTTTAAGGGAATACGATTTGCAGGGGGCTTGTTTGCCATAGTAATTGGTGTTTATTGGTTGTATTTAGGATTTTAGATCAGTAATAATAATTCGATGATTTCCAGTATCTGCGATGTATAACCTGTTTTTTTCAGTAATGATTGAAAACGGCCAATAGATTGCATTTTTTATATCTTCCATATTTTCTCGATACTCACTGCTGGTATTAAAATCTGGTCTTCCAATTAACCAATCAGCCATTTCATTATTTTGTTTTGGGATTTCATTAAAACCTAAAATTCTACTGTTTCCGGTGTCGTTTATTAAAACTCCATCTTTATAAAAACAAGCATCATAACACCAGTTAAGGGTATTGGCTTCCGGAGAAAGTCGGAATTGATTTTGGCCAGAGGCTTCAAAATTTTCCTGTCCGATAATAATGTCAGCTGGGTTGTTAAAAGCTTGGTTCTTGTTATTCCATATCATTACACGATAAAACTGAGTGTCGGCAACGGCCATCTGTCCTTTCGAATTTATTTTCACAGAATAGGGCCATATAGGGTCTTCGTTGGTATAATCACGGGTGTTGAAATCTGGTTTTCCAATAACCCTATCTGCGGGCGCAAAACTATTTTTTGGGATTACATTATAATACAAAATCCTTCTGTTGCCGGTATCTGCAACCCATAAACTTTTACCATCTGAAAATACACCATATGGCCAGTTCAAGGTTTGAGCCGTGGGGTCACTTCCGATACCTTTTATATTTGGCAAATTGGAGATGAAATCTGGTTGCCCTAAAACAACATCTGCCGGTTGGGCATTGGTTTTTGGGTGCGTGTGCCAAATAAGTACTCTGTGATTCCATGCGTCTGCAACAATGAGCCTTTTGCCATCGCTCCATATTCCGGAAGAGTAATGCAATGTACTTGCGGTTGTGTTTCCACCAGAGTTCCGTCTTGTAGCATCTACTTTTTGCTGCCCCAAAATAATATCCGGCTCTTGAAACGTTGCTTTTGGAATACTGTTCCAAATGAAAATCCGATTCTGCCCGGTATCTGAAACAAACAATTTATTGTCTGCTACATAAATACCCCGCGGAGCCAGAAACGGATGTTGCTCTGAACCCTTAAAAACAAATGAATTGGATACTTGATTGCCTAAGGTGTCCAGATTCATCATTAACAAATTCTTGGTAGTTGTTCTCCGGGAAGCATACTTACAATTCGTTTCCCACCAATTGCACTTTCCATGATTACTTGCTTTGGGTGGTCGCTTACTACATTTCCAATAATTTGTGCTTTTAGCCCATGCTGGTCGCAGCGCAGTTTGGCGAGGTAGTTATCAGCAATATTTTCATCTATAAAACTTATAAATAATCCTTCATTGGCTACGTACAAAGGATC
Organism: uncultured Roseivirgaceae bacterium; assembly: GCA_964507705.1. Lineage (GTDB taxonomy): Bacteria > Bacteroidota > Bacteroidia > Cytophagales > Cyclobacteriaceae > JAAUQL01. Next base: position 11,401 of record CAZDRA010000060.1, read on the forward strand.
GAGCCCTAATAATTCACAAGCGCTTTCTACCTGGCTGTCTATAGGAATATCTTTGTGAAAAATATCAATTCCAAATCTTGACGAAAGTGCTATTTCCTTTAAAACTGTGGCGACGCCTCCACGAGTAGGGTCTGTCAATAAATGAATATCACTTCCGAAATCTTCAATTAAATTAATTACGGTGTGGTTTAAACAGGCCGTGTCACTTTTTATTTCTGAATCAAATTCCAGGCCTTCACGAACAGACATTATCGCCATACCATGAGCTGCGATATTGCCGCTGATCACTATTTTATCTCCAATTTTGATATTCTTTTTATTGATATTCGCCTTAGGATGGATATGACCAATTCCAGATGTATTGATAAAAATTTTATCCCCTTTTCCTTTCTCTACTACTTTGGTGTCTCCGGTTACAACACACACATTTGCCTTTTCACATGCATGCTTAATGGCCACCAACACATCCCAAAATTCCGGCATTGTTAGGCCTTCTTCGAGAATAAAGCTTAATGATAGATATTTGGGAATTGCCCCGCACATCGCCAAGTCGTTTACTGTGCCATTTACTGCAAGCTCGCCAATGTTCCCACCCGGGAAAAATATTGGAGACACCAAAAAGCTGTCTGTCGAAAATGCCATCTGACCGTTCATTTCAAGAAATGCACCATCATGTCGTTCATCTAAAATGTCGTTACTCAGCAAATCAAAAACTCCGCTGTCCAGTAGTTTATTTGTCAAAACTCCACCGCTTCCATGGCCAAGAGTTATAACGTCAAAATCCAATTTTGGCATTGGGCATTGCATCTGCATTTTTATTGATTTCTTCTCCTTCATTACTCTTTTTTATAAGTTACAGATTCCCATTTCCTCTTTCGGTAAATTGACCTTCTGCTCATGTAAAGGTCATCAATATTTTGAGAATTTTCATCTGGAATTTTATGTACAAAACAATGCCTTTTCATGTTGTAATCCATATCATTGTCAAAAAAATTAGCATTCATTTTTGCCAACTCTTCTTTGCGGTATTGTTCCAATGGCTTGTTCATCTCATCTTTTCTTCGCTGAAACCTCTTCGCTTTCAACAGTTTTTCAAAATATGGTAATTTGATAATCTCATTCGCCTGCTTTTTTATAAAGTTTACAAATTCAAAAGAGGTTTGTCCAACGTAATCGTCAATTAGTCCAATTTCTTTTACTACAGCCACACCCCAAGGGAGACATTCTTCGGTAAACTTTTCAGCTTTTTCCATACCAATCCGTTTTGGCAATAAGTATGTCCAATATTCAGAACCGTACAACCCCATATTTTTTGTGTGGGGGTTTAATACAATTCCGTCTCTGGCAATGATTTTATCCCCCGATAAAGCTAAAGAAACACCTCCCGCTCCGGTATTTCCCTGCAAAGCGCAAATGATATAGTGGTCGGTAGATTGTATGATTTCCAAAATCAAATCATCAATGGCATTGATATTATGCCATGATTCATCTGCTGGGTTATTGGCGTTTTCGATAATATTGAGATGAATACCATTTGACCAAACATCTCGCCCTCCCATCAATACAATTAATCTTGTTCTACTCTTCGCTTCAACAAATGCTTTCTTCAATCTATTGCATTGGTCGGTACTCATTGCACCATTATAAAAATCAAAATGCAAATAGCCGATTTCATCAACTTGTTCAAAACGTATTTCTTGCCAAGTGGAGCCATTCACTTGTTCGAAGGGGCTAAGATTTGCAAGAGGAATATTCTTTGACAGCTCATTCAATGCAATGGTTGCCGGTAGTTTTATGCTTTTATGCTCAGTTGATTTTAAATGAGTCAGCCATACAGCATCCTCCTTTATTGCGACACAGATAGCACCGTTTCTTTGTGCTAATACTTCACCGGCTTTGCCTTTTAGCTGCGACTCTAAGTGTGCCCCAAAACAGAAATACGGCTTTTCAATTAATTGTATTAAAACCCCAGGAGTGCTATCTGCAGCGTTAATTTTATTAATGATTTCTCCGGTTTTGTCTCCCCATGAAAATTTAAAACTTTCCTGATTTGTTTTATTGTTCCATTTTCCTTTTGTATCAGGATTGCTATAATCTAATTTTTCCAGAGCAAACCCCTTAGTTTCATACTTAATTAGAGATTCCAGAACGCCTTTTACCGCAGCTTGTGTCACTTCGTTGCGATATAATTCGGCCTTGCTTACTTGTCGCATTTCAAATTCATTTGAAGCCCAAATCGGACCGGCGTCCATTTTTTCTACAGCTTGCAAAATTGTTACGCCCCAGGTTTTTTCATTTCTCAGTATTGCCCAATCTAATGACGACGCACCCCTGTCACCTTTTATCCCGGGATGCACAATAAGGCAGGTGAAATTTCCCCAGACTTCTTTTGGTATTTTTGACATTAAAAAGGGTGCGATAATAATTTGAGGGGTATAATTATTAACAGCTTTGATCATGCCTTCTTTTGATGTAACAATATGCACCTTCACCTCATGGTTAAGTCTGTCCAGCTCTATCCACAGACGTTGAGCCATTCCGTTAAATGCAGATGTAACGAATAGAATTTTCATTACAATTCTAACTTTAAAAATGCTTCTAAATTATAAACCATAACCCCGTTTTTGTACGGGTAAACCTGATTAACAGGAGCTATAATAAATGATTGAGTAGCTTTGATATCTTCAATAGCATTCCAAAATCCTTTACCCAATTTTGGTGTTAGGCTCCACTTAATTTCAATGGCTATAACTTTCAACCCTTTTACTAAGACCAAATCAATTTCTGCTCCTTCTACAGTTCTGTAATAAAAGCAATCCCAATTATTATATTTTCCAATCACGTTTTCTATTACCAATGCTTCCCACGAAGCGCCAAAGTATGGGTTGTTGTACAGCTCGCTATATGATCGAATGTGAAGTAAACTGTGCAAAATGCCCGTATCTCTTAGATATACTTTTGGTGATTTCACCAACCGCTTTTTAATATTGATATGATAAGGCTCCAATAGCCGAATCATAAAAGTATGCTGTAAAATATCTACATACTTCTTAATGGTTTTTGCATCGAGTCCCATAGACTTGGAAAGCGTGGCGTATTTCAATATCTGCGAATTAAGATGCGCCAGCATAATCCACAATCTACGAATTGTCTTTGGCGGATATGTAAATCCAAACATTTGCATATCTCGTTCCAGAAAGGTGACAATAAAATTTTCAACCCACTCAAAGGCATACTTGTTTTTAGATAAGATACTTTTCGGAAAACCCCCTAACAAATGATATTCGTTTAAGGATTTATAGTTTTTTATTTCTGTATAACTGAATGGATTTAAAGTATAATAAAAAATTCGACCGGCTAAAGTTTCTGAGCTTTGCTGCAATAACATGGGCGACGCAGAACCCAATACAATAAAACGTGCATTTTTATGCTCGTCAACAAAACTTCTTAAAGAACTAAATAGACCAGGTTTTAGCTGAATTTCATCAATGCAAAAAATAGACACGTTTTTATTCAGTTCTAAAAACATCTCAGCATCTTCTAATTTTGCTAAATCAGAGTATTTTTCTAAATCTAAATAAACTGCATTTTTAAAGTTTTTAAGAATGCTTTTAGACAAGGTAGTTTTACCCACTTGCCTCGCACCAATGATTGCTGTTACTGCAATATTGTCGATACTATTTAGAAGGTATTTTGTTAATTCCCGTTGAATTTCCATAATGCTAAATATATTTATCCCTGCATTCAAGGATTTTAGTTCCTGTTTTGCAGGGATAAATATACCCTATTTTAAATAATTATTATAGAAAACAATCTAATTTTCCACCAGCCCCGAATAATGAAAGTAGGCAGCACAAGCACCCTCACTACTTACCATTGGTGCACCTAACGGGTTTGTGGGAGTGCATTCTTTGCCAAATGCTGGGCATTCGACAGGTTTTTTAATCCCCTTCATAATTTCACCTGCGATGCACACCTGATTTTCTTCTGCTTCCGGAATACTGATGTTGTACTTTAACGTAGCGTCAAAATCTGCGTATTTCTCTTTTACCTTGTAGCCGCTCATAGGAATTATTTCCATCCCTCTCCACAGTCTGTCGGTTATTTCAAACACTTCAAAAATCACTTTTTGAGCTTCTAAATTCCCCTCTTCTTTTACAATGCGCGCATACTGATTTTCTACTTCAGCCTTTCCTTTTTCCAGTTGCCTGACGACCATCAATATGCCTTGCAATACATCCAAAGGTTCAAAACCGGTAACCACTATTGGAACCTTGTATTTTTCGACCAGAGGGTAATATTCAAAATTACCCATGATTGTACATACATGACCCGCTGCTAAAAAACCATCGATATGACTATCTACATCTTCCATAACACATTCTATTGCTGGCGGTACGAGTACGTGAGACGCCAGAATTGAATAATTTTTCAAACCATTTCTATGTGCATGAATTACTGAAAGCGCATTTGCCGGAGCTGTTGTTTCAAAGCCAACAGCAAAAAAGACAACCTCCTTATCAGGGTTGTTTTCTGCAATTTTCAGGGCTTCCAAAGGTGAATATAAAATACGTACATCTCCTCCCTGAGCCTTGGCTTCCAACAAGCTTTTCTTTGATCCTGGAACGCGCAGCATATCACCAAACGAGCATAGAATTATATTTTTATCCAGAGCCAAATGAATGGCCTTATCAATTAAATTAAGTGGAGTAACGCAAACAGGACAACCTGGACCATGAATCATAGTCACCTCTTTTGGCAGCATATCAATAATCCCGTTTTTTACCAGGGTTTGCGTTTGCCCACCACAGACTTCCATAATTGACCATGGCTTAGTAACCGTATTTTTTATCTCTTCCAGATATTTTTTTGCCACTTCCGGATCACGATATTCTGTCATATATTTCATGCCTACTTTATTTTTTTGGCAGGTAATCTTCTACATCAGTTAAATCGCCCAGCTCGCCAATTTCCCTTAGATAACTAAAGGTTTTTTGAGCTTCTTCTTCATCGACTTTGCTGATGGCTACGCCAACATGAACTAAAACAAAATCACCTATTTCAGCTTCCGGCAACATTTCTAAACTTGCTTCTTTGGTTATCCCTCCAAATGATACAGTCGCTATCCTTACAGTTCCTTCGTGCTGTAATTCAATACTTTTTATTTTTCCTGGTATGGCTAAACACATATTTTTAATTATTTATATATTGGTAATACATCATCTGTCCATATGATATATTCTCATCATTGACAGACAAATTACGATTAAATTTTAACTCTATCTCTGGTGTGGTTTGTCGATACAGCATCTCACATAATATAGAATTTTGAAAAACTCCACCACTTAAAGCGATAATTTTTGAATTGGTTTTGTTAGCTACTTTAAAAATGGTACAGGAGAGTGTATATAAAAAATTTGCAGCAATATGTTCAGTTGGTATTTTGCGTATCAAGTCTATTGAAATTTGATTTAAAATTTGAGTTCCTGAAAATATCTCATGCTTCTCCAGATAGTCTTTTAATTGATATTTTTTATAGTTTATAATGTGATTTTCGAGAAGAATGGCTGCCTCGCCTTCATAGGTATTGTAGTCGCACAAGCCCAGCAATGACGATACAGCATCAAACAATCTGCCTACTGAAGATGTCTTTAGGGAGTTCTTGTTTTTCATCTTCGAGAGAATCTGCCATTCAGACTCACTAAATTTATTTTTAACGAAATCTTCCAGTTGGGAACCAGCGAGACTCAGTAAGGTCAGCCTTGGCTCAAGTGCCATTTTATCATTGGACAACCAATCATAATACTCCAAATGCGTGTATCGTGAAATCTCCCTATGCTTATAAATGAAAAATTCTCCACCCCAAATGTTCCCATCATCACCAAGCCCTGTTCCATCCCAAATCACCCCCAATATCCCTTCCGGATATTTATTAACTTCAGAATCAAATAAATTATACTCTCCCAAGACACTGGCAAAATGAGCTTCATGATGTTGAATGTATTTGATTTCTGTATTTAACCTCCCTGCGAGCTCCTGGGCATAAATAGTACTTTGATACCCAGTATGCTTATCTGCCAGTATTATGGATGGATCGGTATTAAAAAAATTGAAATATTTTTGATTGATTTTTTCAAAGCGGTTGAAGCATTCGTAGCTATCCAAATTCCCTATATATTCTGAAAGGTACAAATTGCTATTTGGGGTAAATGCGACAGTGCTTTTTAAGAGGCTACCTACTGCGAGTATTTTTTCTTCAGAAATACTGTTAAAGCCCAGGTAATTTGGCGCATATCCACGAGATCTTCTGAAAATTATCTTATGGTTGCTGTGTGCTATAAATTTGACAACCGAATCATCCTGAGGGTTTTCGATATGTAGGTTATGATGCAAAAACAAATCAGCGACACTACCTAATTTTTTCTGTGCTTCTTCAATATTCGATATTATGGGAGAACCATGTATATTTCCACTCGTTGCTACAATTGGAGTTTTTAATTCCTTCATCAGCAATTGCATTAAACCTGAGTAAGGAAGCATCACACCAATTTGGTTTAAGGACGGAGCGATTTCATTTAATGCGACAGGTCCAGTATATTTTACTGAGGAAATGAGTACGATTGGTCTTATTGCCGAGCCAAGTTCCTCTTCCTCAAATGGTGAAACAATCAGATCATTTTTTAATAACTGAATATTAGGGTACAATACTGCAAATGGCTTTGTGGGTCTTTGTTTTCGTTCTCGTAATTTTTGGATGCTATTTTTATTTCGGGCATCGCAACATAAAAAATACCCACTTGTATTTTTTATGGAAACAATTTTTCCGTTTTTTATTTGATTGCAAACTTCCTTAATTATTCTATCTTCCGGAATATTAATATCATTTCCTTTATTGTCTCGAATCGAAAGTTTTATACCGCAAGAAGTACATGAGTTTGTCTGGGAGTGGAATCTCCTGTCCTTTGGATTTTTATATTCTTTCTGACAAACAGCACACATTTTAAAATCTGAAATGCTGGTATTATTTCTTTCGAAAGGAAATTTTTTCGTCAAGGCGTATCTGGGTCCACAGTTAACGCAAGTAATAAATGGATATTGGTAGCGTCTGTTATCGGGGCTTTCCAATTCTTTTTTGCAATCTTTACAAATAGCAAAATCCGGAGTTAGCGGGGAATTAATCTGGAAATTTGATTTCGAAATATCGATGCTAAATTTTTCAAATTCATGAAATGGAATTTCTTCCACTTTATGTTTTATGATAATGGAAGATGGGGGAGGGTCTTGCAATAAATCTTTCAAAAAAACAGGTACTTTGTTTTCAGTAGTATTAATTAATATTTCTACTCCGTTTTCATTATTATAAACTGTTCCCTTCAGTTTGTGCTTCGTGGCTAATCCAAAAACAAATGGTCGAAACCCAACGCCTTGAACCTGCCCATTCACTTGTATCTTAAAAGATTTAACCACACCACGACTAATTTAAGAAAGTTTTTTTTGGTTAACTTTTTCAACCAACCAATCACACCAGGCATCGATACCCTCATCTTTTAAAGCAGAAATTTGCATCACTTCCAACTCGTGATTTACTTCTAACGCATCTTTGGTAACAGCTTCCACTGAAAAAGGAAGATATGGTAAAAGATCAGCTTTTGAAATGAGCATCAGATCAGAAGTTAAAAACATCCTTGGGTATTTTTTAGGTTTATCGTCTCCTTCTGTTGTTGCCATTAGCGTGACCCTATAGTCTTCTCCAAGATCAAAAGATGCCGGACAAACCAAGTTGCCAACATTTTCTATAAACAATAAATCTATATCTTCTAAATCATAGTTTGGCAGCACTTGATGCACCATTTGGGCTTCCAGATGGCATATGCCTCCAGTAACAATTTGCAAAGCCTGAATGCCGGTTTTCCTGATTCGTTTGGCATCACGTTCCGTTTCCAAATCGCCAACCATTACTGCAATTTTTAATTTGCCTTTTAGCTTGAGGGCTGTTTTCTCCATTAGGGTAGTTTTTCCACTTCCAGCAGAGGAGGTTATGTTTATGAGTAAGGTCTTCGTGTCGGTCATTTTTTGCCTGATTATCTCGGCTACATAGTCATTTGCTTTTAGCAAATGGATATTTGTATTCTCACATTGTACTGTACCTCGAGCAGTTTTAGTAGATTTATCTATACTCATGATTTTAAATTTTTTATGGAAGTTCTTTTATAAAATAATTATATGATACTGTTACAGCCAATATAAATAATGCGGCAACTATTCCTATGATTACATCATAGTATGTTTGGGCAGAAAGAGATATCCGGATTAAAATAGTTGCCAAAACAAATGCAGAATATCTAAATATTTTATAATAGTTTAAAGTATATCGAAGGGCAATTAATACAATGATGATATCGCTAAAAATCAAGACTGTATAAAAGGCTTTAAAAGAATGCAAATAGATTCCTTTAGTAAATAATGTGTGTACATCGTTGAATCCTATAACCATGAAGGCAACAATAAGAAATAAAGCCAGAAGTTTCTTTTGGCTAACAAATTGCTCCTGTTCATCTTCTATGCTCGTAAGTTTTACTTGCCTTTGCAATTTGTAGGTCAAACCCATAATTGAAAATACTGCCACGGCGCCAAAGCCATAAATCATCATATTGATAAACGGGTCTTTCAATATTCGCCATTCGTAGTGGCCGGATATATGGCTAAACTCCTTGAACCCATCTCTCAGAAAAATGAGCGATAAAAATTCAAATTGTTTTCCAACAGATTTAGCAACAGATTTTGGGAGTATAAAAATTAGGCTAATTAGCTCTGTTATCAACAAAAGCGTAAAAGCGATCTCTATGGAAAAGAAAGGGTTTTCGAAATAAATGTTGAATACACCAAGATTGAGATAGTCATTAATTACCAGCAAGCTAAGTAGAGAACTCACTACAAAAACGGCTACAAGGGTAACGCTTATGGCAAATAAAAAATTTTTACTCTCCCATTGAATTTTGAGGGTTTCAAAAATTGAATTGGTGTATTTCAGTAATCGCCCTACCATGATAAATCAATCTTCAAATTCTATTTTATGAATTAACATCTCTTCCCCTTGAATTAAATTTTTACTCGGTTTGTCACATTTTTCACAGATAAACCGATAATTTTTAATTTGAGTAATGTGGCTGCAATACTCACACTGTATCTTAACTTCAGTGGACTCTATTTGTAACTTCACATGATGGTATTTTGTTCCGCAATAGTATTTTGCAGTAAAGGCGTTATGAAGTAATCTGGGCTCTATATTAGAAAGCATCCCCACTTTCAAATAGATAGCGGACATTTTATTTAATTTCGCCTCTTCAAATTCCATTTCAAGAGTCTTCATTATACTATTTACAATAGATGTTTCGTGCATTAATTGGCAATTATTGTTTTTAGTTTTCCTAGTTCATTTAAACAATTCTGGGCTTTTTTTAACAATTCGGGCTCACTTACAAGATGCTTAATTTCACTGGCCTTTTCGTGCATTTTCTTTATAGTTTCTAACCCAAGAGAATCTCCATGCATCATCCAATACAATTCTAATTGATTCAATAAAGTTAAACCACGCTCAAATGGGTATTTACTTTTTGCCCTTATTTGTAATGCATTTTCAAATAAATCAAAAGCCTTATCAAGATTGTTATGCAACTTAGCTGGGGGAAAATTCATAAGGGCTGTGGCATAATTGTGACTAGCCATAGCAAATTCATAAGGAAATTTTTCCTTTTTGTAGAAGGCCAAAACCTCCTTGAACGAAGATGCACAGAAGGCTGACCATATTGCTTTTTCTTCTTCAGATACTTGGATTTCTGAATAAATTAATGCCAAGTTGTGATGGATATCTGCAAACTTTTGAGGATGTGTATCACGCTTAAATATTTTCAGTGTATCCTGAAAAGCATTGATGGCGGGTTTGTAATATTGATGGCTGCCATTTTTGGACCAGGCATACAATAAAGTTGCCTTGCGAAAAGCGGCCTCACCCAACAATTCATCTATATTTTCTTCCTTAAAATAAAGTATGGCTTTATTAATTAATTCTTTAGATTGGACATAATCGCCTTGAAAATTAGCAATTTCAGAAGCATCAAGCAGTACAAGCCCGGCCTTAATTTTCAGTTCATGATTTTCATAAAATTCAATGCAATGAATTTGCAGACTTAGTATTTCATCCAATTTTACTTTATCGTAAGGGACAGAGACTTGAGATGTCATACTCGTTGCCAATAATTCATTCATAGCATTTATTTCTTCATCAGAAATTGCTTTATTTTTTATGGAGCGAATGAGTATTTCAGCATCTTTATGCAAATTATAATCCATTAAGAAATTTGCATAATGCTTTATAGAGAATAGTTTGATAGAATCAGGTACTGAGCTTTTCAATGCTTTCTCAAAAGCATTTTGGATTTGCTGTTTTTCAATTTGTTCTGAAAGATTGCCATAGGCATAGACTATTGCCAAATTATGACTTGAGGTTCCTGCTAAAAAAACCAAATTTTCATTAGAGATTTTATACCCAAATTGTAAATATGTTGCGATCAATAAGTGCGGGAATAATTCATCTTTATCTAAAATAAACTCAAATGATTTCTGGTGATTTCCCAGCTTGAAAAAAACAATGGCAAGTAGATGATCTGTTGTATAGCTAATATCCGGAAAGGTATAAGGTGGCTCAGTGTCATTCCAGTCCAAAGGCAGTGTAATTACATCTGTTCCAACAGTTATACATTTATTTTGTGATGTGCGTTTTTCATCTGCTACTGCTACCAGCTCATTAAGCTTATCAATAGAATTGATAACTTTCTGGACATTTTTAATAAAACTAGTTGTTGTTAATATTGTAAGCATCTCGATCTGTTTTTTGTGTCCCCCTGACATCTTTTGCTGCCGTCTGCTGAAAATTGAGGGCATAAATTTTTGCCAATCGTTCTGAATGATAATCGCCAATTTTTTGAACTAACAAATGCTTTGGATCTTTTATGTCTATAAAGATGAGTGACACTTCCCAACGACCGGATTTTTTTTCAATTCTGTATTTTACCTCTGCATCCAGTAGCCATTTATCTTTGGGATTATTTCGGCTGGTCATCAAAGCATTATTTTTAAAAGGTTGGTTTTTTCTACAACTTCGAAATCCAAATCTCGATCAGTTTCATCTAATTCATTGTCAATTAAAATCTCTCTTAAAGCCAGTGTTTTGTCACCCTTTAAGTTTCTGGATTTTAGCAAGAACTGTGCAGGCTTATGCATTTTCACAAACCATTGACTACTTACTGGAGTAATCAGTAATCTATGCTGCTTTGCCACATAGACAGCATATGCATAATTATCATCTTTAAATATCTTCCTTGCCAACTCACTCTCAATATAAATATGGGATGACTTTAGCCTAATTTTGCTCATTTATAGTGCTTCGCAAATCTTCAATTCATCTAATATGTGTTCAACAACTTTGTCGCCTGCTTTCTTGACCTCTTGGCTAATTTCGGTTTCGAGTTTGGTGTTTTCAATGGCAATCAAATAAACTTGAATGTCTTCTGGATAATCTTCGTTTAAAATTTTTTTTGCATATGAAAGCGCCTGATCCCATTTCATTCCGTGTAAAAAAACCAAAGGATCATCTTGTGGAGTCCGTAATACTTCTTCTGCTGGCACCTTAAAAAGTGTCCCGACAGGTTCACTACTATTTAAAACAGCATCGACTAAAATTATTTTTTCATGACCTTTTAATCCGAAAAGAACTTCAAATGCGGCAGTGCCCATATCAAAAATATTTACACTGTTGTTTTCGCCAATACTTTTTTTTAGTTTTTCGATAACGTAAATGCCAATTGCATCATCGCTTCTCACAGGATTGCCGAAACCCATTATGGCTATCTTCATTTAATTTGATCTTTTTTTTAAAAAAACTTTCTCAAGGATACCTTAAGAAAGTTTTGCGATACAACATAATTTATTATTTGTTATAACTTGAATTTAGATAATTCAATGCCGGTTTTTTCATCATGAGCATGTACAGTGCAGACCAGACATGAATCAAAAGAACGAGCCACAATACCAACTTCAACCGGATCGGAGGAATCTTCTATTTCAATTCCGGTAAGTGCACTCTCTATAGGTCCGGGATTTCCTTCAGCATCATTTGGGCCAACATTCCAAGTGGTTGGAGCCATTACCTGATAATTCTTAATGACGCCATCTTTGATTTCAATCCAATGTGCCAGTGCTCCACGTGCAGCTTCGGTTGCGCCAAAACCTTTCCCATCTTTTTCTTCAGGTTTGATATAGTATTCCCCATCTAGATCAATTTCAGATAACCATTTCTCAATAAAGTTATAAATTCGTGGAGCTTCATGAACACGAGCCAGCACGCGTGTGAATACATTTGGCCCAAGTTTTTTGATAATATCTCCAAACAAAGGGTCTCTTATTTGATGTTCCTTATTATTAGGATTTGCATTCATGATCACCCTTGCCAATGGGCCAGTTTCGCAAGCATGGCTATCATATCTTGGTGATTTTGACCAGCTATATTGACCGTCAAAATCTGACTCCGCCAATGTTTGAGATTTTACAGGGGTAGGAATTGGCTCTTCCCATGGATGTAAGCCATCTTCTTGATTTTCATACCAAGAGTGTTTTACATGCTCGCTAACTTTCATATGATCAAACTCGTGCCAATTTTTTCCGTCGAAGAACCCACTGGAACTTATTAATGCCTCGTTCCTTCCCTCGATGGTAGGATTATTATACATATCCTTATGAAGGTATGTTCCTGTAGCTAAAAATTTACCAACGCCTTGCCCAAACTTATCAAGACCAAATTCGATACCTGCTCTTATCAACAACCCTAAATCGCTATTTTTTTGAGATTCATTTTCATCAACCCAAGCCAACATATCATCCCATGATTTTATTTGCATGTAACGCTCAATGGAACAACCTAACCAAATAGATTCTAACCAATCGTTTTTGAATTGAACCAATATGGCATGCGCTCTTGTGATATCCTTTAAAGTTGGAGCACACATTACACCTCCCGGAACCATGTAGCTCGAATGTGGCCATTGACCACCAAATAACGCATATATTTGTACCGGCAATCCACTGGCCGTGAGACCCTTTTGGAATGTCTCTCCAACATAAGCAGACCAGCGTTTGACAACTTCCTTATATAAGGGCTTGTTGGCAAACTTTTTATTTGCCAGATCAGTTGCAAAAATTGCATAAAACCAACGAGGAATACTTTGAAGCGTTTCTGTTGCTTGGCCAATTGCTCTAAGCAATAGTGCATTTGGAGGTAGTTTTGTTCCCCATGCAGTATCTAATGCTGATGAGGCACAATACAAATGAGATCCACCACAAATACCACATATTCTTGGCGTTACTATAAGTCCTGATTGTGGGTCTTTGCCCTGCATTATTTTTTCGAAACCTCTGAACATTGCTGCTTGAGTATGTGCACGAGTGACCTTTCCGTTTTCGATATAAACCTTTACATCTAAATCGCCTTCAACTCTTCCAACCGGTGAGATATTTAATTCTTTAATTGTTGACATATTCTTGTTTTTATAATTATTTAGATGTTTCCATTATTTTTCTATTTTTAGGCATTACTTTTTGAAATCCTGCTTCTATATAATACGCTAACTTGGTTCTGCCTTCTGGGACTTCTTTAGGTAATATTCCCAAATATTTCATTGTTTTTAATACACTGCCTTTCATTAAATCATGATGAGGGAAGCCTGGTTCGGTACAGCCCAAGCAAGGGTGATTCACACGTGTCTTGCTCGATTGCCTGTTCCACAATATTCTGTTACAACTCGATCGAGTGAGAGGTCCTCTGCAGCCTACTTCATAAAAAAGACAACCACCACGAACACCAAAATTACCATCAACCTTTTGGGAAAAGTTGGTGATATTCGTGCACCCATCTTGCGTAAATTCCGTGAAAAAAGTTTTAGGTCTATGATAATCATCTATTTGAACATCACCTATTCTGCCAATAGAAATGGCCACTAAAATTTGAGTAATCCAGTCTGGATGAGCAGGACATCCTGGGATATTAATTACCGGCAAACCTCCTTTGGATACATAATCAGATCCTAAAAAGCCGCCTTTATTTTTCTTTAAAAACTGCATTCCCGTCGATTCGCTGGGGTTTGGAGCGACTGCCGGAATTCCTCCCCAAGTGGCACAATCGCCAATCGCTACAACAAAACCTGCTACTTCAGAAAGCTCTTTTACCCAGTCCATCATCGGTCTGTCTGCAAAGTAATTCATAGTTCCTGTGCCATCAGGTCCCTGAATAATGGATCCTTCATAAACAAGAATGTCCATCTGAATTTTGCCTGCAATAATGTCTTTTAATAAATCTTTAACCTGATCCCCAATCTGAAGACCTGTTGTGGGATGCCAAAGAATGTTTAGTCCAAAATCTGTGATGAGTTCTACAACGGTAGGTTCTTCGGCATTTAAAAAGGACATTGTGTTTCCACTACATGCTCCCCCTTGAAGCCATAATACGTTAGCCATAATGAGTGTGGTTTATAATTGAGAATAAAACTCAAACTATAAAAAATTGTTTGAAATACAAACAAAACATATTTAAAATTCAGTCCCTACTCTAAGGGAAATTTCGATAAAAAAGCGTAGCAATAACTGTATTTACAAACTACAAAATAGTCTAAATGAGCTATATTTGGTAATATATTTGCGATTGGCGGTAATATTTTTTTATATGACTATCCGTGTTTGTACCTAAATTCATTTTTATAACTTACGCTTGCCACA
>CAZDRA010000061.1:0-25867 GCA_964507705.1 uncultured Roseivirgaceae bacterium
AAATTTGAACTAAGCGAGATTCAGGCCAAGGCTATTTTAGAAATGCGCCTGCAAAGACTGACCGGACTTGAAAGAGAGAAAATAGAGAAGGAACATGAGGAAATTCTTAAATTAATTCAAGGTCTTAAGGAAATCCTTGAAAGTGTAGAAATAAGAATGAATATCATCAAAGATGAACTCTTGGCAATAAAAGAGAGATACGGCGATGAAAGAAGGACAGAAATTATTCATAGTGCCGATGATATAAATATTGAAGATATCATTCCTGATGATGAAATGGTAATTACTGTTTCACATCAAGGATATATAAAGCGTACGCCATTGGTTGATTACCGAACCCAGGGTAGAGGTGGTGTTGGTAGCAGAGGCGCAGGCTCAAAAGATGATGATTTTACAGAGCATTTATTTGTTGCAACTGCGCATAATCCATTATTGATATTTACTGATTCTGGGAAAGTCTATTGGAAAAAAGTATATGAAGTACCTGAAGGCAGCAAGACTGCAAAAGGACGAGCATTGCAGAATTTAATAAGCATAGAGCCTGGCGATACTGTCCGTGCTGTGATTAATGTAAAAAGCCTAAAAGACGAGGATTATATAAATAATAATTTTATTGTGATGTGTACCGAAAAAGGTACCATTAAAAAAACCACACTTGAAGCTTATTCCAGACCAAGGCAGAATGGCATCAATGCGATTACTATAAATGAAGGTGACAGGTTGCTCGAAGTAAAATTGACAAATGGCAATAATCATATCATCATTGCAGTTGAGTCAGGAAGAGCTATACATTTCCACGAAACGCAAGCCAGAGCTATGGGTAGAACTGCAGCAGGCGTGAGAGGAATCTTTATTGACAAAAGTTCTGATGACAAAGTAATCGGCATGGTTTGTATAGAAAGAGAAGATGCCGATTTGTTGGTTGTTTCGCAAAAAGGCTATGGTAAGCGATCAAAAGTTTCAGAGTATAGAATTACCAAGCGAGGTGGGAAAGGTGTGAAAACCTTAAATATCACTGAAAAGACAGGTCATCTTGTAGCTATAAAAGAGGTTATGGATACTGACGATTTAATGATTATCAATAAATCAGGAATAACAATCAGAATGGAGGTTGAGAATCTTCGGGTTATGGGAAGAGCCACACAAGGTGTTAAACTTATCAGATTAAACGATAATGATGAGATATCTTCTGTAGAGGCTATTCACAAATTGGAGGAGACAAGTGAAGGAATAGAGTCTGATGAAGAAAATATTGACACTAAAGATGATCAAACTGAACAAAACGAACAAAACGAAGAGTAAAATTTATTAATTTTACGAGATAAAAGTTATAAACGAATTTTTAACTCAATTTTTTATAAAATGAAAAAGTTAATTTTTGCAATTTTATTCATAAGTATTGGTAATTTAACTTATGGTCAATACGTGCCTAAGGGCAAGACTTCTAAGGCTGAAATAGCCCTTGGTCAAGGTAAGTTGGACATCGCTAAAGCCGAGATAGATGAAGCTTTTAAGATAGATAATAAAGGTAAAGTTACTGGCTCAGCAAAAAACTGGTTATTAAAAGGCAAGATCTACAAAGCGCTGTATCTTGATGATAGTACTTCGTTTAAAGATCTTGTAGGCGAAGAAGGATTAGGCATTTCCATGGAAGCTTTTAACAAGATAAAATCCATGGAAAAAGAGACATCAGCTTATGTTATTTTTTCCGATCAGGAAATAAACAGTCTTTATAATGCGGTAATTAATAAAGGTGCAGTTGCATATAATGAAAATGAATATGAAGCTGCTTATAGTGATTTTGGAAATGCTTTAATAATAGTTCCTGGAGACACCATCGCATTACTTTATGGTGCTGTTTCAGCGCAACAAGCAGAAATGTATGATGAATCTTTGGAGATGTATCAAATTATGGCAGATAGTGGAACAGCCAAGGTTGATAATTACAAAACAATGATCTACATCTATAGAAATGAAAAAGATGACCTTGAGGGTGTTCTTACAGTAGTAACTCAAGGTATTCAAGCCTTTCCTGATAATAAGGACCTCATTCAGGAAAAGATAACTACATTAATATTGATGGAGAGAGCAGATGAAGCCAAAAATGAGCTTGAAGCCGCTATCAGCAATGATCCTACCAATTCATTATATTATTATTTCTTAGGTTATTTGTATGAAAATGAGGAAAATTCTGATGGAGCAATAGAGCAATACGAAAAAGCAATTGAGCTTAATCCTGATTATTACGATGCCAATTATAATCTAGGAGTAATTCATTATAATGCTGGAAGAGCATTATTGAGTGAATTAAATAATCTTTCTTTGGCTGACTATAGGTTAAAG
This sequence comes from uncultured Roseivirgaceae bacterium, assembly GCA_964507705.1. Lineage (GTDB taxonomy): Bacteria > Bacteroidota > Bacteroidia > Cytophagales > Cyclobacteriaceae > JAAUQL01. The sequence continues at coordinate 2,344 of CAZDRA010000061.1, forward strand.
GAAGCTGAATATATAGAAAAATCAAATATTCATTTTAAGAAATCATTACCTTATTTTGAAAAATCAGTTGAATTAAGACCCGATGAGGAAATACAATTGTTAGAAACACTGCAGGGTGTATATTATCGACTTAAAATGAATGAAAAGGCTGAGGCTTTGGAAGAAAAGATCAAAGAATTAACTGGAATATAACATTTTAAGAGATTCATCAAAAAGAAATATAAGCCACTCCGATACTTCGGGGGGGCTTTTTTATATTCTGGCCTGAAAATTATAAAGGCCAAAATATCTGCCATGCTTATCGATTAGTGTTTCATGGTTGCCTCTTTCTACTATCCTGCCATTTTCAATTACCAATATTTGATCAGCTTTTCGTATCGTACTCAGCCGATGGGCAATTACGAATGTTGTTCGGCCTTGCATTAAAAGGGCGAGACTTTCCTGAATATAAGATTCACTTTCAGCATCAAGATTTGAGGTAGCTTCATCTAATATTAATATTTTTGGATTGGCCAGTATTGCCCTGGCAATGGCTATTCTTTGTCTTTGTCCACCAGACAATTTTACCCCTCTTTCACCAATTAGCGTATCAAGGCCGTTTTCAAAACGATCAACGAACTCTAGCACATGAGCAGATTTTGCAGCATCATTAATTTCTTCATCATTGGCATCTGGCCTGGGAAAAAGGATGTTTTCTTTTATACTCCCTTCAAATAAAAAATCATCCTGTAAAACAACGCCCAAGTGTGAGCGATAACTTTGAAGGGTAGATTTTCTTAAGTCCTTCCCATCAAGAAGAATAGTACCTGAGTTTGGATTCAGAAATGATGCCACTAAACCGGCAATAGTAGTTTTTCCAGAACCCGAACTTCCTACCAAAGCCGTTACTGATCCTGATTTTGCATTGAAATTAATGTTGTGTAAAACTTCATTTCCTTTTTCATATGAAAAGCAAACATCATTAAAACTAATATCTCCAGTAATGTTTTTTATTACCTCACTACGTTCTGGGTCTTCATCTTCCCGTTCCATAACAAGCAGTTCCTGCATTCTGTCAAGACCGGCAAATGCTTCTGTAATTTGGCTGCCAATATTGCTCATTTGCACTATTGGTGCTATCAAAAATCCAAGAAAAAAGATGAACTGTACAAAATCTCCAACGGTAATCTCACTCTTTATGATGAGATTACCACCGACACCCATAATCAACACTGTTGCCAAACCCAACAGCAATGTTGCCGCACTAGTAATCAGGCTTGTTGATGTTAGTGATTTTTTTACATTTTTAAATAATCTTTCAACTCCATGCTCAAAAGTTTTTATTTCCTGGGCTTCAGCATTAAATCCCTTTATTACCCTTACACCATTTAGTGATTCGGTTAGTCTTCCGGTAACATCCGCATTGATCTCTCCCCGCTTTCTAAAAATAGGACGGATATAAGCAAAGGCTTTTAAAGAAACAATTCCAAATATCAATAAAGGCCCAAGAATATATAAAGTCATCGTTGGGCTGATATTGATAAGCAACACAAGTGCAATAATTGATGTGAGTAAACCTCCAAATAACTGAACTAACCCTGTGCCAACAAGATTTCTGACTCCTTCAACATCTGTCATAATTCTCGATACCAAGGCACCCGATTTATTGTTGTCAAAAAAGCTAATGGGTAATTTTATAATTTGCTTCTGGACTTTTGACCTTAACAATGAAATAAGACGCTGGGCTTCAACACTCAATAATTTTGTAAGAAAAAATGAAGAAATTGATTGTACTACAACGGAACCAGCGACAGCAATCAGCAGCAATTTGAATAAATCATAATTGGAATTTCCAATAACTTCATCTATCAAATATTTACTTGATCCCGGAAGAACTAACCCAGATAATCTATTGATTACGATGAGAAATAAGCCCAAGAGCAACAACCATTTTCTAGGTAATAAAATTTCCTTTATCACATATTTAAGGTGGTTTTTGGATTTTTTGTTATCGGCATTCATGGTTTCATTTTTACTTAAAAGAGATTAGAAATTAAACAATGATATTCCTTACGCAAGCTATTGAGAATTGTTATGCGATTTATTTGAATGGAATTTTTAAGCTTTTTTTGCGTATGGTGAAGATGAAAAGACAAAATAAGCAACATTTTTAGTGGCAACATCAACTCCTATTTTGATAATTACTGCGTCGGCGTTTTTGAAACTTTCTTCTATTATCATTGTTTTTATTCTGTGGCCTTGAATGATGATTGGTATCACTTTTTGACGAACTTTCTTCTTCAACGTTAAGAAATGGGTGATCGGAGATTACTGGAATTTTTTGATCAATCAATTTTTGGATATCTCTGAGGAATGCCCGCTCTTCAGGATCGCAAAAAGATACCGATTTTCCACTGGCGTTTGCTCTTCCTGTTCTTCCAATTCGGTGAACATAAGTTTCAGGAATATTAGGTAAATCAAAATTTACAACATAAGCCAAGTCTTCAATATCAATTCCTCTGGCTGCAATGTCAGTGGCAACGAGAACTTTTGTTCTTCCATTTTTAAAATTACTTAGCGCCTGCTGACGAGCATTTTGAGATTTATTTCCATGTATGGCCTCAGCATGGATATCAGCTCTATCCAACATTTTAACGACTTTATTTGCACCATGTTTTGTTCTTGAAAAGACCAGAGTTGATCCATCGAGACTAGATTGTAGTAAATGGATGAGTAATTTAATTTTCGATTTTTTATTTATAAAATATATTTCTTGCGCTACTTTTTCGGCAGTAGTTTGCTCTGGTTTTATGATAACCTTCTCTGGATTTCCAAGGATTTTATTGGACAAACTAACGATCTCTGGTGCCATCGTAGCAGAGAAAAACAACGATTGTCTTCTTTTTGGTAGTTTGGCGATAATCTTTCGAATATCGTGAATGAAGCCCATATCCAGCATCCTATCTGCTTCGTCCAGCACAAAATATTGGATGTCTTTTAATGACACAAATCCCTGTTGCATGAGATCAAGTAATCTTCCGGGAGTTGCGACAAGAGCATCAATTCCGTAGCGAAGTTTTTGCGTTTGTGTCCCCTGCTTCACACCACCAAATATGACCGTATTTTTTATTCCTGTATTTTTTCCATAGACCGTAAAACTTTCTCCAATCTGAATTGCCAATTCCCTGGTTGGCGTAACAATAAGTGCTCTTATTCGACGAGGGCCATTATTTCTTTGCCTTTCAAAAATAAGGTGTTGAAGGATAGGGATGGCAAAAGCTGCTGTTTTGCCAGTACCTGTTTGGGCGCAACCAAGCAAATCTTTATTACGCAGCAATATCGGTATTGATTGTTCTTGAATGGGAGTGGGATGTGAATAACCCTCTTCCTGCAATGTTTTCAGGATGGGGTCAATAATGCCTAGTTCTTTGAAAGTCATATGTAATTATTAAAGCCGGCAAAGGTATGTCAATTGTTTGGATAATTATTGAACCTGCGGATTTATTGATGCATAAAAGATGAAATCAAAATGAACTGATATTTTATGGTTTAGTTAAGCTACAGATAGGCGGACAGGCTTAGTACCGAATTCAATGACTTAAATCCTAACAAACGTCCTCACGAGTCTCTTTTGGATCCCATTTGAGCTGTGGGGTTTCCAAAAGGAAGACCCCATAGGGAATAATGTATGGAAAGCAATAAGACTTGTCACCAAAGAAACAAGTCTTATTCAGCTCATTTTTCAAGAAATTAGGTAATCGAATCGAGGCATCCTTTTACATATCCAATAGATTCGGAAAGACCTGGTAATGGATCTTTTGCATTTAATTCATATTCAAAACCAACCACACCATCGTATCCTTTTCTTACCAGCATATTAAGAAACTTGGGAATATCAATCATACCTCTGCCCACTTCTACTGCTTTGCCATCTGAGTAGGGCTTATCAACATCTTTCATATGGATATCGAATAGTCTCGAAAAATACTTTTCACCGGCTTCAGTAGGATCTACCCCTATGCGTTGAGTATGCCCAATATCCATACACAAACCAAACCTTGGGTCAAGGCCTTTAATTTTTTCGTAAATACTCTCCGGGCTTGGGTACATATCATCTCCGGGCCCATGGTTATGGATGGCTACTTTTATATCATACTGCTTGATTTTTTCATTGGTATAATCCAATAGCTCATGATTGGGTACGCCAACAATTACAGACATCCCTGCATTTTTTGCATATTCAAATGCCTGGTCGACTTCTGCTTTATTTTTCATATATATTACTCCACCACCGTAAAGATCAATGCCAGCGTCTTTTGCACTTTTTGCAGCATCCATTTGTTCTTTTGCAGTAGAATCCATGGCCAAATGCATGCTTTTAAAACACACGTAATCCAACCCGACTCTTTTGGTCATGGCGATAGTTTGTTCTTGACTAAATCTCCGTAAAGAATAAGAAGCAAGTCCCAATTTCAAACTTCCTTTTTTGTTTGACATCGATGCATTTGATGTGCCTACTGCCAAAATTGAAGCGGCGGCGGTGAGACCAGAAATTTTCAAAAAGCCTCTTCTTGTTTTTGCATTTTTTTGCATAATAATTGGTGGGTTTAATTTTGTATGAAATTACAAACTATTTTATCAATGCTTTATTCAATTTTACAATGTTTTGAAAATAGAGTTATAAAAAATGGTTTGACTGCCATGCATATTTCAGTAAATTGCACCCTCCCAATCATCAAAGAATTATATGAAGCCAAGTCGTTTTTTTAATAAAGACAAATCATTATTTTATTTTTTAATTTCTATTTCGACGATTAGTTTATTGGTTTTTTATAACTGTTCTGATAAGTCAAAAAACAAAGTCAAAGAAATACAGCCAATTACTCAGCAAGAAAGTGATCTATTGACCAATGCCGATTATGTTGGTAGTGAGTCATGTAAATCATGCCATGAAATCCAGTACAGTGACTGGAAAGGCTCTGATCATGAAAAAGCCATGATGGTTGCAGATCAGAATTCTGTTTTGGCAGATTTTAATACCACTTTTATTAGTAATGATGTCACTTCGCGATTTTTCAAAAAAGGAGATAAATATTATGTAAATACCGAAGGTACAGATGGCAAATACAATGATTATGAGATTGTATATACCTTTGGAGTAAGACCGCTTCAGCAATATATTGTTAAATTTCCAGGAGGAAAATTTCAGTGTATTCGTACAGCTTGGGACACCGAAAAAAAAGTATGGTTTGATCTTTATCCAGATATGAAAGTTGTTCATGATGAGTGGATCCATTGGACCAAAGGTGGATTGAGCTGGAATACCATGTGCGCAGATTGTCATTCTACCTTAGTGAAAAAAAATTACAACCCGATAAAAGACACTTATAATACTACGTTTGCCAATATCAATACCAGTTGCGAAGCTTGCCATGGGCCAGGGAAGGAACATGTGACGATTACTAATTCTGAGGCATTTAAAAATAACCCAGATACCACAAAGTCTATCGGCAAACTTTATATGAAAAAGCATGATTTGCCAAAGAATAAGGTGGATGATTGTGCGAGATGCCATTCTTTACGAACTCAATACACAGAATATTATGACCACCAAGGATCATACATGGACCATTATGCTCCCGATTTATTACGGGATGGTGTGTACTTCCCGGATGGGCAGATTCTTGGTGAGGTTTACGTTTATGGTTCTTATATTCAAAGTAAAATGTATGCTCAAAATGTAAAATGCAACGATTGCCATAATGTGCATTCGCTGGAGTTGAAATTTGAGGGCAATAAATTGTGCCTTCAATGCCATGAGCCAAAAAAGTATGATGTCGTTTCACACAATTTTCATGAAATAAACCCACCTGAATGTATCGATTGCCATATGCCGGGAAGAACATATATGGGTAATGATTTTAGAAGAGATCATAGTTTTAGAGTTCCTCGGCCTGATCTTAGCGCAAGATATGGCGTACCAAATACCTGCAATGAATGTCACGATGATAAAACTCCGGATTGGGCTGCGAAGGCCGTAAGAAATTGGTATGGCCCTGAAAGGGTGAAGCACTTTTCGGAAGCCTTGACTTTTGGTAATACCAGAGTTCCGGAAGCTATCCCCGGTTTAGTGGAGCTTGCCGGTGATATAATGCAACCAGCTATTGCCAGATCAACGGCAATTTTATATCTGGGTGAAACTGCCGATCAGCAGGCTTTTCATACAATAGCATCTCTTTTGGATGATGCGGAACCATTGGTGAGATATACCGCAGCCAGAATGCTCGATGTGTTGCCCCCTCAAAACAGAGCGCAATTATTGCCCCAATTGCTGGTTGATAGTGTACGAACTGTTCGCATATCAGCGCTTGGTTCCCTGGTTGGTGTACCAAAGAATCTATTGAGTAATCTTGCGCAGGCGAATTATGACAATGTTTTTGACGAGTATTGGACCGGATTGCAATTGAGGTCAGATTTTCCGGGAGGCCAAATGGAGATCGCTAGGTATTATGAAAAAACCGACAATCCATCACTTGCAGAGCAGGCATATGCAAGAGCAATAGAAATTGATAGTTATTATAATCCTGCCAGAATAAACCTTGCAAGCTTGTATTATGGTCAGGAAAGATTTAATGAGGCTGAGAAGTTGTTTCTAAAAGTTATCGAGCAGGAACCGTCATTTGGGCAAGCTTATTATTCATTGGGGCTTTTGTATGCTGAGCAAAATAAAATGTTGGAGGCTGTTGGGTATTTAGAACAAGCTACAGAAAAGATAGATTATAATGATCGTGTGCCATATAATTATGGCCTTATTTTACAGCGATTGGGGAAAAGAACTGAGGCTGAGTCTGCATTTATAAAGGGCTTAAAAATTAATCCCAATTCCATATCTAATTTATATGCCTTGGGTTATTTGTATGTCGAGCAAAATAGATTTGGTGACGCAGCACCTGTTCTTGAGAAATTAATATTCCTGGATCCTGAGAATCAACAATATCAGCAACTCAACAATGCAGTAAAGCAAGGATTGCAAAAGTCCGGGAAATAGATTGAGTTAAATAAACAATTTGCTCTTAAAATGGATTTACAATTTTAGAAAGATCAATTTTGTAAATTCAAGCAAATAATAATTTTATAGAATGACAATTGAAGTTATATCTTGTTAAATGTCCTTAATCACTGCAAAGCATATTTCCAATGGCGTCTCCTGGGTAGAGATAAAGGAGGCAAATCTATATCTCTGTTGTGGCTGCCCTGCTGATACTGTAAAACATCTCAGAAAATCGGGCTGCATCAATGATGTTGAGATAGAAGGAATAATGAGTCAAGATGGGCCAAACGCTATATTGTTGTCGGATACTCTTATCCAGAATGGCCAAATTGCCAACCTTGCAGAATTTCCAATATTACAAATGCTCTACATGCAAGGAATGAATCTGGTAAATCATCCTAATTATAAAAAAAGTAAACCCATATTAATTGGATATGAAGATCAGATAATATCGCAGCTCGATTATGCTTCTGTTGGAAACCATGGACTTACCAGTATTGATGAAATCATGGAAACAGGTGTTTCACTTGAAAACGCCAATAAGATGATTGCCACAAAGCTTCACTTTTCAAGTGGAGAAATGAAGCATTTGCATGATTTGATTGCAACATGTACAGTCGGTGATTCAAAAGTGGAGGTTATAAATGGAGTTTACATTCATAGGATAGGAATTAATATTTTCAAAATCTCTTACAAAGATGAATCGGTAACTGTTGATCTCAATCTCAAACAGCATGAGCACTTTTTAGCACCTTATAAACTGCCATTCAAGAATATTACCTCAGATTTATTCTCAATTACCCATACAGGTGAGGGAAATGGCTGGGATAAAAATAGGCCTTGTATGGCGAGCGTCATACATTTTAGAGAGAAAATATACCTGATAGATGCTGGCCCAAATATTCTAAATAATTTGTCGTATTTGGGAATTGGCTTGTCGGAAATTGATGGCATTTTTCTAAGCCATATTCATGACGATCATTTTGCTGGAATAACTGAGCTGATCAATGTCGAGCGAAAACTTAATCTCTATACAACAAAACTCGTCAGACGGACCGCAGAAAAGAAATTGAAGGCATTGATGAATTCCAAAATTGATTTGATTGATGTGGCATTTAATTGTATCGACTTAGAGTTTGATAGCTGGAATGATGTTGATGGAATGGAGGTAAAACCCATTTTTTCTCCACATACCGTCGAAACAAATATTTTTAATTTTAGAATATTTGATGGCAAGGAATTTAAAACCTACACTCACTTGGCCGATGCAATAAATTTTGATGTGTATAAGGCAATCGTTGGTGCTTCCCCAGAATTGTTTTCTACCAAAGACATATCCAGACTAGAGAAAATCTATTTGTCAAAAGTCAACCTAAAAAAAATTGATATTGGAGGTGGATTTGTCCATGGACATTTGGCTGACTATGAAAATGATAATTCAGATGTGCTGGTAGTTGCTCACACAACTGCTCCGGTAGAAACCAAAAAAGAAAAAATAATCAATGTGGAATTTGGAGATGCTCATTCGCTAATTCAAAATGAAGAGTTCAGCTTTTTAAAAACAAAATCCATTAATTTTATCAGGCAATATTTTAACACTGTTGAGGAAGATGAAATAGAATTTTTTGCTCAACAAAAAATCAAGAGTTACGATCCGAACCAGCTAATTATTGCTGAGGATGACAAGCAAAATAAGCTGCTGCTTATTTTAAGTGGACTGGTATTTTTTGAAGATGATGAAGGGAATAAGCAAACTATAGATTCCGGCAATGTTATTGGATTTTCCAAGAGATATTTTAGGTACGAATTACCAAAATTATACAAGGCATTGAGCCATGTCAATTGCCTGGAGTTTGATGAGGAATTTATAAATAAGTTCATCAAGAAAAATAGTCTTGTTGATATTTTCAATGAAAGAATTAGTACCAACACAATTTTAAGAAAATCAAGACTAGTTGGTGGCATTTTATCGAATTCAGTTTACAATCGCATATCCATAAATTCAGAAACCTTGACAGTTGATGAAGAAGGACTTTCAGAGGAATATTTACTATCCAATATTTCTATTATAATAAAAGGAAATGTAAAAATAAGATATAGTAAAGGATACCATGTGAGTGTAAAAGAAGGAGATCATTTTGGAGGGTCAAATTTATTAAACGCCTACCGGAGGAAGCAGAATTTTATTTTTTCTGGAAAAGTAAAGGTTTTATCCATACCTGTAGCACAGATAGAAAAAGTGCCTCAATTACTTTGGAGGTTACTGGAGTTGGAGCAAACGCGATATCAGTTAAGTATTTTTAAGAGCAAATAATAATGAAGTGGCCGAATTAAACGAAAGTAAAATATTAAGAGGGTTAAATCAGACTGATATATTCAAGCATATCCATGATGATGTCTTGGTTAGTTTGTCTAAAAAAGCAGGGTTTCAAGCCTATAAGCCAGAAGAAGTGATCGTTTGGGAAGGGGAGCCAAGTGATCGTCTTTTTATATTAATTAACGGTATAGTCACTGTAAAAAAAGTAGTTCCTGATAAGCGCGATAAAATATTTGCCTACCTATTGCCGGGGAGTACGTTTGGCGAAGTTGGGATTTTAGATAATCAGCCAAGGTCTGCAACGGTTGTGGCCTTGACTGATGTAGAGGTATTGGTATTTGATCGAGAATATTTCTTGAAAATTTTGCATGATTATCCAACAGTAACCATCGAGCTTGCCAAGTTGATAGGGCATTATTTGACAGAGTCCAATAAAAGATTGACACGCGGTGACAAAGAAAAAAAGGTAGTTTTAGTATTCGATCTATTCAACACTCATGGTGCAGCAGAGCTCGGTAAACGGCTGGCTATCAGATTGAAAAAAGGCACGGATAAAGCAACGATATATGCTGAATATCCATTTAGAGGAACACTATCTGCAGAGTTGGATTTGTCGAGCGTAAAATCAGATACCTTTCACCATGAAAGCGGACTTGACATTCTTCTGGAAAAAAATGAATCTGGCGCAACAAAAAACTCTAAAATGGCATTGATGGTCGATGACCTGCTCAACAAATATGAAAATCTGGTTATTTACCTTAATAATGATTTCAAAGAAAACCTTTCTAATATTTTTGAAAGTGTCAACCAAGTAATTGTTGTTGGTTCCAGCGAGAAAAGTCATTGGAAATCCATATCAAATTTGCATAGAGAAATCAAGACACATACAAAAGACAACAGCACGAAAATATTTACTATCCTGATCAACAATGATAAATCCGAAAATTTCAACGTACACCCCGCACCGGATTTTAATGTTGTGTTTTCTGATGAAACTACCGACTACCAGCTTTGGTCAGAGGAAAACTCAAAACTGGGTTCTGAGTCATTTGATGATGCAGTTGAAACCTTTGTTGACAGGCTCCAACGCAACAACCATATTGGCATATTTATTCCAACGACCATTGATGTAAATGTGTATCTCGATACCTCAGCTTATATTGATAAAACACTTGCTTTTTTGGGTGAGCGTTTTGGAGGAGCGACTAGCGAAGAAGCAAAAGGTATCTGGAATAGTGAAGACATTGGCCTCGTAGGAGAGAAGCTTTACAAGGTGCATACCTATGCTACATCCAAGGATCTGAAGAAATTTTTGGATGAAGTGGTGGAATTTGTTAGAGGAATAAAAAAGGAGCTCAATCAAGAGGCCATGGCGATAGAGATTAATCAGAAATTGACTTTGATTTAGTCCCCGGACTTGTTCCGGGGTCTAGCTGGCTATCTGCGGCAAAGCAAAATAGTGCAGACCAATACCAACAATAGACACGACATTATTTTTTACGCTCATGCCTGCCTTCCGGCAAGGCAGGGATATTTAATGCTTTTTATATTAGATATTCTTGCAGATCACAGACAGATGCGCCGCCACATCGGACAGGTGGAACCCCTGCCTCGTCCGGCAGACGGGCCGAAAATACAGGGCAGGCAAGGTGCGGCAATACTGATACTCTATGCTGGTCAAGCGATTTTTGGGAATTTACTACTACTCCGAATCACCTGATAATGAACCCGGAGTCTGCGGGATGTCAGGGTTTATACCCCAAATCAAATAGTCTTTTTATGTATTTGCCAATCACATCAAATTCAAGGTTTATCCTCGTACCAATTTTATAAGTTTTGAAGTTGGTGGCTTCCATGGTGTGTGGAATAATGGTTACCCTGAAACTCTCTTTTTCGACATTGAATACTGTAAGGCTAACGCCATCAATACAAACAGAACCTTTTTCTACCAGAATATTTCCTGTTTCATTATAATCATATTTAAAATCAAGCAGCCAGCTTCCTTCTACTTCTTTTACATCTGTACAAATTCCTATTTGATCGGCATGGCCCTGAACGATATGACCATCAAATCTATAGCCCGAAGCCATAGCTCTTTCCAGATTTACGATATCACCTTCCTTAAGATCTCCAAGGTTCGACTTAATGAGCGTTTCCTGTACAGCGGTAACCTGGTAGGTATTGTCTTTGATATTGACGATAGTGAGGCACACGCCATTGTGCGAAACACTTTCATTGACTTTCAATTCGGAAGCGAAATCAGCTTCGATATCAAAGGTCTTGTTTGTCCCTTCTTCTGTGATTTTTGAAACGATTCCAGTAGCCTCAATTATTCCTGTGAACATGACGATTATTGGTTAACAAATGAATACTTATGTCTGATCGGATATTTAAATACAAATTTCAGGTTGGTGTAGAGAATCTCGCCCATGTTTTTGCATTCCAAAAACTCTTTGTCATTGTAAAGTTTCGAAAGATCTTCTCTCAATAATTTCACATGCTCTTTGGGAGCTATTTCATCCTTGATCATGGCCTTGACAAGATTTCTTATGGAAGGGCCGGAGATTTTTGATTTGAGTCTGTTGGCAATTAGTGATCGCTCTTCTTTTTGATATTGCATCTCAAGTTCGGGAGCAAGGTTGTTCATTCCAAGTTTTACTATCGGATTATTTTGCTTAAAATATTGAGGCATATAAATGGCAGTTCTCCATTCATACGCTTGCTGATCAAAGTCAATTGCTCTGATCCTGTAATGTATTTCATCAAAGTCAGGAATGACTTCTACAACAAAATTGCTCGAATGCATATCTCCCAGTAAGCTCACAAGGCATCTTTCGTTGAATTTGATAAACTCCTTGGCAAGTCTCATGATATTGAGGTGTGGATCTTTGAGTCTTTTATTTATAAAAGCATCACCCGGAATCCCCTGTATGTGTTCCTCGACCAAGGTAGAGCCATGTACCAGATAGTTAATTTTATTGGGCGAAATAAGATGTTCAATTTCCAGGCCATAAACCCGAGAGGCATCAGCAGTTTTTATATAAAAATAATCAAAGAGGTCATTGATATTATTTACAATTCTAATCCTGAAGGGTTTTGTATTTCCATAGGTACAAAGATCTATTCTGTCTATAAAAAGATGCTCCATGACAGAGACATCTCCAGATGATTTCAGAAGTGCATATATTTTTTTTAGCGCTTCATGAACCTGCGCCATTTCAGAGTGCGAGTGCATTACTGTTTCCCATAGTGTGTCTTTGCCTTTATTGTCAATCAATGGAATGGCATTGACATACCTATGCAGTTCCTTATAAGTTATAGGAAGTTTTACCTCACGATCTTGATTGACAAGATATTGTCGCAATGGTTCTTTGATAGAATAAACTATTTTTTTTCTACTTATAAATGCCATAGATCATCATAGATTCGATATTGACAAATTTAGCAGAAAATAAATTACAAGTTGGAGGAATGTCAAATATTGGTTATTTCTTTCAGAAAAATTGAATTAGCCTGATCCGTCCATTGCACGAATTTGTTGGCTGGCTTATAATCTGGTAAAAAATCCATGAGCAGTGAGATATCAAATGAAGAGCCAATAATACCGGCACCTGAATTTTTGGCGTCAATTGCATTGCAAGCTTGTTCGTATTGCCCTTGCACAGGAATCATCAGTACTGGTTTTTTGAGGTACATGGCTTCGCAGATTGATTCGAAGCCAGCAGTGGAAATATAACCTTTGCAATTTTCCATGAGTTCTGAAAACAGATTGTTATTGATTTGGTGAAACGTGAGATGCTCATGGGGAACATACTTTTCCGGCATGTCTTTTCTGTCCCAAAAAAAATGCAGTTCGGTATCCATATTGTCTCGATGCCAGGATATCACCTCTTCGGCATATCCGTCATTGACCATATATCCCATAAAGAAATTGCCATTTTTGGTGTTCTTATTTTTTGATTTTAAATTGAGTAATGGAGGCACTACAACTGTATTTTTTACTTGAATTGGATCGTATGGCCTGAAAGACAGCGCAAGAAATTTATCGCAGTTTTGAGAAAATATGTTGTTGTTGAGCAGGAAGATAAATTTCTCAATTTTCCTGTCTGGAGCGAATGGAAAATTGGGATGATTGCTCAAGAACTGGTGACCGATGCATATGTGTTTAATATTTTTGGTATTGTAAAATCGAAAATACAACCCACCCAAAAATTCATATAAATTGATGATTGCATGGGGTTTGGTCTGTTTTACTTTTTGATGGATAATATCAAGGCTTTTTTTAAATTTCCTCAGAAATAGCAAATTGTAGGCTATGGATTCTGGAAGACTAATGGCCTTGTTTTCCTTGTCGAGGATAAAGTTGGGCGAGGGGATAGCTGTAACGTCAGATTCTATTTCTTTTATAAAATAATTTGGAATATTCCTGCGGTTACTTTTACCAATAAATGTATGAACAACCTCGTGGCCACTATCAACAAGAATTTTGGAGAGTGCAATGGCTTGGGTCATATGTCCTCTGCCTTCGCCTTGAACCAAAAATAAAAACTTCATGAATTAACCAGGGGATAAGGAGTACTGCAAGAAATCAATGTGAGCTGAAAGTTAGCTTTTATCCGCGACTTTTTTCTTAATGTAGTTCACTGCCTGCACTATGGTGGCAAGTTGAGAGGCATCACTATCTGGAATTCTTATATCGAAAGCACTTTCAAACTCCATGGTTAGTTCTGCATAATCAAGCGAATCAATACCAAGGTCTTTTGTGAAATTGGCATCTTCAGTAATTTCAGATTCCGAAAGGCCTAATTTTTTCACAAGAATTTCTGCTACCTTCAATCCAATTTTTGTATCCATCTTTCGAAATTTTATTAATGCGTCTAAAATAATTAAAGTTTATAACTATTTGTAATCAATTTGAAAGATATAAATTATGATGTTGGTATTCCGACAGGCTACTTGAGGGAGGGTATCAGTAAATTATAAAATAATTATAAAAATATTTTAGCTATAAAATCAAAAGTAATTATTGGCTTGAAACTACTTGATAGGTCAATGTTCCAAGTAGTAAAATGTACTAATATGGGCGTAAAACCTTATTTTTTTATTGAAACCTAAAATATTCCCCATTGATATTTCTGACAAATTTTTCTCAATAACTTTTCCAATGAGTAACAATTTTAAATTCTTGATTAAACCTTTTTGGATTGTGCCTCTCTAAGAACCAAAACAATCTTAAATTAAATAATTATGAAAAAGGTAAAATTTTTAAACTCGTTAACAAGAAACGCCGTCCTGGGATTTGGAATGGCAATGCTAATTTTTTCAGTATCATGTAACAATGATAGTGATGTTGTTTCACCTGAAAGTGAAATTGATGATGCCACCTTTGAAGCTGAGTCTGTCGCACAATCTGATTATGAAGAGATTGATGACATGACAACAAACCTAATGTTGCTTGCAGAAAGTAATTCGGGCGGAAGAGTAGAAAGCATGAAAGATAAAAGATTTCATTGTGCTGAAATTACTCACGACAAAGAAAACAAAACCATCACCATAGATTTTGGAGACGGATGTAAAGGGCCTAATGGTGTTGTAAGAAGTGGAATTATTTTCATTACCTATGATGGTCATAGATTTGTACCCGGTTCGTACTGGACAGTTACTTTCAGAGATTATTATGTAAACAGAAGGCACATCGAAGGCTTCAGAACGGTAACTAATATTTCTGAATCACTGGAGGCGCACCCAAAATTCCATATTGTACTGGAGAAAGGTAAAGTTACTTGGCCAGATGAAACGTTTGCTACACGCCAGGTTGACAAAACTCGGGTATGGGTAAGAGCTTCAAATCCTTTGCTGGACGAAACACATATATTGGTAGGCAGTACCTCCAAAGGGATGAACAGAAGGGGAGTAGCTTATAAAACTAATGTCCTTACAGATTTAGTTTATAAAAGAAATTGTCGCAATGATAGAAAAGTGAGAATTCCGGTTCAAGGTACCAAGCAGGTTATGAAAAGAAAAAGTACCTGTGTGATTGACTATGGTGATGGCGAATGTGATACTGTTATTGAGATAGTATGTGGTGACAAAACCAGAACAATCGACAAAGCTAATGTAGATAAAATTAAGTCAGACGATTAACCATCAACAGCAACCAAAGTGTGGTTAATAAATGTTAATCCTGCCATTTCCAGCTCACTGGATTTGGCAGGATTTTTTTGTGTTTACCAATAATTTTTTTTGAAAGAAGAGCAATTATTCCAGACCACTGGTACTCGTGGCATCTTTTGATGGGAAATTTTCCGGTAAGAGAAATGATACCTCTCTATTGCCTGCCCATTGGCAACCCCTAATAAAAGTTGTAATAAATCCAATACAAGAAAGTGCTTCTTTAGAATGTCCCATTGTGGTATGAAAAACTCTTCCCTCACCATATTTCACAGTCATAAGTACAGGTTCATGTCTTTCACTACCTTCATATTTGCTGGAGGAAAATGCTGTTGCTAATATTTCTATTCCTATTGCAGGGCCTCGAAGTTGGTCATATAATTCATCTTTTACATGAAGCCACTGAGCAGGAATATCTTTCATTATTGGATGATCTGGAGATCGTGTTTCTACCACAAATTCATGGTGAGGGCCGTAGTGTCCGCTTTCTCCTGGTGAGGTGTCACTTATTATGTCACCTTTTTTATTATAATATATATATGGCCCGGCTGTTTCTGTTCGATTTCCCCAGCCAGCCAAGCCAATCATATTGTTGTATCCTTCCCAATTAGGAAATGCATTATCAGCAGCATGAATTACCACAAGGCCGCCACCTAATGTCATATATTTTTCTAAATTTTTTTGTGTTCGTACAGACCAGATATCACCATTATAGGTTGAGACAATTACATCGTAGTTTTTAAATTTAGGATTGAATCTATCAAGGCTTTCACCTTTCATTGGTGAAGTAGCAATATCTACCTGAAACAGTCCCGACTCATTAAGGTGCAAAAGCAATAAGGGTGACCATTCTTTCCATTGCCCATGATTTTTACTTTGGCCGTCGATCAGTAATACTTTTATTTTAGCGTCTTTCTTCCTTTTTCCTCCGTTGTTGGCAATGGAAGAAAATGAAATTAAAAAAAGAAAAATTATTAATATTGGGTATTGAAATACTTTGCTCATTCTTACAAACCTGGATGCTTACCAAAGTTATTAAAGAAATTGAAACTATCACGAATTTGAGAGAGAAGATAATTTTTTATTGGTGTTAGCGTAAAAGAAGTGAGCTGTCACCATAGCTCAAAAATCGATAATCATTTGCCAATGCTTCATCATATATTTCTTTCCATTTATCACCGGTAAATGAAGAAATTAATAATAACAAGGTGGATTTTGGTAGATGAAAATTGGTGAATAACCCATTGGCAGATTTGATTTTATATCCCGGGTATATAAATATCTCAGTTTCTCCATGGAGTTCAGAAAGGTTTTTTAAGTCCATATACTTTAGTACAAACTCCAGAGACGATTCAAATGAAATATCGTGTTGGAGTTCATTATCATAAGGTAATTTCTTGCTGATAAAAAAGTCTGCAGTCGGATTGTTTTTCAATAAGCAACCAAACCAATATAGGCTTTCAAGAATTCTCAATGAAGTTGTTCCAACGGCGATCAGGTTATTGCTATTGCGATGTAAATTTATAATGGACTCCTTCTTCAGAATAATTTGCTCACAATGCATTTCGTGGTTTCTGAAATCAGCAGCTTCAACAGGTTTGAAAGTTCCTGCACTTACATGCAATGTCAGGTACTCCAATCTAATTTGTTTTTCTTCGATCCGCTTTAAAATGTCATTGGTAAAATGTAATCCGGCAGTGGGTGCAGCCACAGCACCATTATTTTTAGAATATACTGTTTGGTATCTTTTGGTGTCTTCTTCTACAGGTTTTCTTTTTAGATATGGCGGTAATGGTGTTTCACCAGCTTTGTTGATGATTTCTGCAAACGCAATATCTCCTGTCCACTCAAATCGAATTAAATTTTGCTCACGATTGTGAAATGAAGCTTTCAGGGAATTGTCGTCAATTTTAAGTATCAATTCTCCATCCTTCCATCTTTTCTTATTCCCGATCATGCACAGCCACACACTTGATTTTTTCAACGCCATGGACGCTGATATATCTCTTGATGGGAGTTCTGGGTGTAACAAGAAAATCTCAATTTTGGCACCGGTAGGTTTTTGGAATAAAAGTCTAGCTGCAATTACTTTTGTATCATTAAAAACTAAAAGTGAGTTGGAAGGGATATGTAGTGGTGACTGCTCAAAAATGTGATGCGAAATATTACCTTTTTTCCATAGCAATAACTTCGACTTTTCTCTTTCTTTCAATGGATGTCGCACAATGCGCTCTTCCGGCAATTGATAATTGTAATCTTCTATATTAAAATCTGTATTCACAGTTGATTTTTTTATTTGGCAAAGCTAAAAATTTTGACATTACTCAACTGAGATTTTTGAATCTAAATTCTGATGGGGGTAATGCCGAAAAAGAGTCTACTGCACAAATAGCACACCTGCCCGTTCCGCCAATGTCAATAAGTTAAGCGCACACGTTACTGCCAGTCTGCCTATTTCAACTTTGAACCTGCTATATTTGACATGTAATGATTTTTTTTAGGGCTTGGAAGTATTATGAAAACAAATAATTTTCAATTTTAAGTGATTGAGAAAGATAATTCAAAGAACATCTCGCTTTAATACAAGTACTTTCACAGTTCTGAGAAATGGAAAAAACGACTTTATTCTTATTCATAATTTATTTATCCTAGCGCACCAAAGTCACCCCCCCAGGTTGCTCAATTACACCTCTCTCGGGTTCTGAGATACTGGTGAATTTAATGACATATGCATATGTCCCAATTGCCAGCAGTTCACCATTTTTCATACCATTCCAACCCTGATCGACCATAAAATCTAAATCATCAGAAAAGTAAACCAGCTCTCCCCAGCGATTGTAGATGTAAATTTCAAAGCTTGCAACATAAGTCGGAAACAGCTTGAAGGTTTGGTTTTCAGGCATCTGAGAGAAAGGACTAAAAGCTGTAGGTGCGTAAATCGTGGGAATGCAATTTACATCTACCATAGTAGTATCGAGTGACCAACAGTTAAATACATTTTCAAGCTCGAAATTGTAGTTTCCTTCTTCGGTAATTTCAAAAACACCAGGCATAGTTTCAAATATCTCATCACCTGTTTCCAGGTTAAATGCAAAATATGTTATAAAATCTCCAGGCTCAATTATTGCAGATTCATTGGCCGGTGGCTCCGGACAAATAATATACCTGGGGTCTATGTTGCTTGGCGTTGTAGGAGCGCGAGCAATCAGCAATTCTCCGGAAGCCAAACAATTTCCTGAAGTAGAGGTGACATCAGACCGAAAAAGTCCTTCATTGAAAGTCTGAAGGTTGGCAGTGGTGTCTCGCAATTCTATATCATTCTGAAACCACTTGTAACTAACTGACTGTGTTGGAACAATATTGGCAGTAAGCGTTACCAAATTTCCATCATCACATGCTTGTTGGTCAACTGTGACGGCAACATTAAGTTGCTCGTAAACATCCACTAGCAATGTATCTAATCCCTGGCATCCTGTATTTTGGTCTCTGACAACTATATCCAATACCTCAGATGATGTTATTGTAATGGAAGGTGCAGATGAATTGGTTGACCATAAGTATGAATAGTTTACTCCTGTCAAATTGGAAACGCCCACTTGCCTTGTACCATCACAACCACTCGTTAATGGGGTAATTATGGGATCTGGAGATGTTTCGAGATTCACTTGTGTTGATGCGATAGAATCGCAGGGAGATACATTGTCTCCATCTGTTGCTGTCACGAAATATTGCCCAGATTCTGTAACCATAACACTTGATCCTGTTTCGGTAAAATTATTGGGCCCTGTCCACAGGTAGGTTAATATTGGATCTGGGTTTGTAACAGAAATTGATGGGTTATCAGAACATATATCGAATAGTGGAGCTAAGGTCAGCGCCACATTCGTTTTTGGACTAAAAACAATATTGGACACTCGATCTGTGCAACCATCAGCTGCTATCTGCAAATTGTATATTCCCGGAACAGGCACCGGTATTTCAAAATTGATATTATTCGGATTTCCTATTGTTGATGTTCCTAATAAAGAATCTATCAGTGTATAAACAATTGTACCCGGATCAGTAATCCCTGATAATGTTACATCAAGTGTGTCACCCAGACAATCTTGTCTTATCGTTTGCGCAATTGTAAATAAAACAATGTCATCAACTACAGTTATCGCATAATTTTCAGCGCAGGCACTAACATTATCAGAGACAACGAGGGTATATGCTCCGGCTGGAATCAGAGGCAAAATAGCATTCGTACCCAACGAGGTGTTGGATGCATCAAACCACTCTACTGATAAATTGGATAAATCGCTGGTTACCTCAATTTGTCCATCAGAATTTCCACAGGTGCTATTCGTTATATCGTAGCCTGCCTGGGGTGTTGGATTTATGGTAACGGTAATGGTGTCATCATTTATACATCCTGTAAGGCCATCAATCACATTTACGTTATAAAGAAAAGTTCCCGGTGTATTTGTATCTACAACAAGGTAGCTGGTATTGGCATTTTGGTTTAGTCCATCACGATACCATGAATATGTATTTGGCGGATCACCATCTGGAAATCCGGTATTTAATGGTGGAATAGAATCTCCCTGGCATATCGTAATATTTGGTCCCAAATCAAATAATGGCCTGCCATCAAATACTTGGGTTGTATCTTCCGATTCACATCCTGCACCATTTATTATTCTCACAGAATAATCTCCGGGCAAAGTAACCTGAATACTTTGGGTTGTCTCGCCGGTACTCCAGATAAATTGTTTTCCTCCAACGTTGCTTGTATCTGCATCCAAAACCAAAGGTCCTATACATATGATATCGACAAGCGGAATGGTAGCGTCATCAGGAAATCCCGAAATATCTACCATCTGCACAATTGTCGTGTCTAACCCACATCTATTGCTTACATTAAAGGCAACAGTGTAGATGGAATCTGCCAAATAAACATGGCTTGCAGAGTCGGTCGTTGCTGATCCACCATCACCAAAAGTCCAAAGGAACTCATCAATGATTGATGTGCCGTTGCCTATAAAAGTTGATGTTTGAGTAATACATGCCGGGATTACCGTAGCGGCAGCCTGAGGTGTTTGCTGAAAAATACTTTGTACAAAATTAGGAAGACCCAGAGAAGAAGTTCCTAAGGCCAGGTCAAAGCCATTTGAATTGTAAGTCGAATATGCAAGTGTGTCTAAATTTTCAGAGATAGTACCTAAAAATTGTTGTCCATCACGTGCAACATAAATTTGACCATCAGGCCCAGTTTGGATCGCACCCAAATTTATTCCAGGCTCTTCAGCAATTGGAGGTCCAATCCTTGATTCTACAGAATCTTTATCATAATCATGCAATTTCAATTCGTACAATTTGCCGCCTGCCCCAACCGGATTATTGACAGTTACAAAAAGTTTGTCAGCATTGGAAGCAAACTCAACTCCATATACCTGGAAAGGAGGGTTGTTGTCCGGCAGCTCTATCTGGAGGTAGTTTGACAAGGTTCCCGTCATGCCATCAAAATCAAAAATTTCTACATAGTTATTCCCTCCAATTGTCAATGCTACAGCAAGTCGCGACCCGTCTGAAGATAGCTTCATATATCCATGGCTAGCATTTTCCTGATTTAAGTCGTGAGAAGAACCTATGCTGGTGAGTACAGGGTTGCCAATGCCCTGGTCTGAGATTGGATAGGCCCTAAATGTATTATTACCCAGCTCATGCGCAATGAGCCATACAAACCCTCCGGGATTTGTTGCTGTAATTCTCTCGGTTGATTTTTCAAACAACGGTTTATCTTGTGTAACTACTTCGCCTACTGTTCCACCCCCAATTTCTTTGATGTCGACAACAGAATAACTCAATACATAATCACCGCCTGCATTATAAACCGGTTTGGTAGTAAAAATGTAGAATAAGGTCTCATCGTTGGGATAAGGAACGATAAGTGCTGATTGACTCGAATTGTTGTCTCCACCAATACCTGTGCCATTTACCATGACATTGTCGTCCTGGTCATACACAATATTTCCATCTGTATAAAACAAGCTTTCGCCATTCCTTTCAGAGATTGCTGAGGCCCCCTCTGGGGTATTTAGCTCTCCGTTGCTGACAGCGACAGGGGGTTGCTCATTAAAATTTATTCCCGCATTTATTCCAAAATACCAGTAGTTGGCAACTTGTATTTGTTCTCCAAACTCTTCAATGTTTATACCATCATATGAAGTACATGTTCCATAATCAACTGCTACCCAAAAATAGCTAGTGGCATTTGTAGAATCTACAGTAATCGTTTGGCCCGTTTCTCCTGTGCTCCAACGATATGCCTGGCCGTTTGGGCCGGCGTCTAACATCATAGTTTCTCCAGGACAAATTACGGTATCCTGTCCCAAATCTACAGAGTCTGTCATTGCAATTACAGTTACCGTTTGAGTTGTGCTATCTATCGACCCATTTATTCCCGCAATTAATGTCACTTGATAAGTTCCGGGTTGGGAATATGTATGAATTGGGGCTATAAGATTTGACCTGTTATTTGGTGAGCTTGGCTCACCAAAATCCCATCTGTAAAATTCTGCAGGAGGGTCAAAATCCGGAAAAAACTTGGTAGGAGATCGCTCACAGGTTTGAGGGTTGACGATCTCGAAAGTGTTTGTTGAAAATACTATTGGAGCTTTGAGCGCAAATGAAGGAAATTGTCGACTGGCGTAATTATCATTTCCCAGCGGAACAGCCTGGTAGTTGATATTTGAAGCCAAAGTGTCATTTGGGTTTGTAATGCGTCCTACCCAAATCGATCCTCCATTGTTCTGTTGATATAAATGGTATAAATTTCCATCAGGTCCTAATTGAAGTCCATAACTTCGGAATACCATTGACGGATTTACCTGATCAAGACTTGCTGTTGTATCATTAAGATCATATCTGTAAAGAGCTCCTTCCTGTACACCATCTCCAAATCTGGAAATAAAAATATTTGAGCCATCCGGTGAAAACTCTACATCATAAATAGCCTCGTTGGCAGTATCGAAATTTCCGGAGTTAGGAATTTCTCTTACAAAACTCAAGGTTGCACTCATCTGATCGAATTGTAAAATCTGAATATTTGCTCCCTGGTTATTTGGAGAAACTGCAATTCGTCCTGATCCTGGATGGAATGAGAAATTTGCAGCAATTAAACTTGTCGTGTTGGGTAAAGTTTGCAGCAATATTCTATTATTTCCATCAATTCGATATAATTTATAATCGCCCGAACCAAATTCCTGAACCAACAAATACTGAATTCCATTGTTTTCAAAAACCAACATACCGGGATTAACTTGTATTACAGGAGTCGGTGGGTTAAAAGCTTGAAGATTTTCAGAAAGAACTGAGCCCAATGGTGGTTGTAGAGGAGATGCATTGCCAGCGGTATTCATGTTAACTGGGCTAACAAATATATTTCCAGGAGCTGGGTAATTGGCGGTATTGGTAAATATTAAATATTGTCCGGGAGAATTTGGCCTTGGACTTATGGCCACTCCTTGATTTCCTGAAGTATTCCCATTTAATCCAGTCCAACCATCCATTTGAGCATGCGATGCATCATATACAAAATTGCCATCAGTATAAAAAAGCAAATCACCTGACACTCTATCTGTGGCTACTGCAGAGGCAGCATTGCCAAAAGGTTGTGTTTGCGTGTCAGTTTGGTTTGGCTGATTATCTGATTTATTGAATAAAATACCATATGGAGAATTTCCAAAATACCAATTGTGCATAGAATAGTCCTGGGCAAAAACAAATTGAGAAAGGCAAATAAAAAGGAATAATATGAAGTGATTTTTCCAGTTATTTATTTTCAAAATTGAACATTCTTTCATGAGACTTAGTCAGGTTTTCAAAATAACTTAATATTGACTATACGAATGTAAGCTATAAAATCGTATGTCATATTAAATATATTATTGCGATTGTTTGAATCTAATTTATTGCAAGAAATAATAAAAAATGCAATAAAAGTATATTTGTTACGTCCTATT
>CAZDRA010000062.1:0-25193 GCA_964507705.1 uncultured Roseivirgaceae bacterium
TACGCTACAATGAACCGAAGCCCTGCTTCGCATCATTGTAGCTTAATTGTTAGCGTTTCGTTATTTTTTTTTCCAAAAGTGTTTTTAAATTACCTAAAATCAAATCCCATATTTGATTCATACTTTCTGCAATTTCTTTCAACTTATAATTTGACTGGTTTACTTTCAAAATTACTTCATTGTCGTTTTCGACAATCAGGTAAGAAATTGTCACGTAATTTTCAGGAATATTATCAGTCCCGTGATTTTTACTCCAATATGAGTATTGATATTTACTTTCATAGTCAAGAATATCAATTACTCCTTCATCTCTAAATTCAATTCCATTAAAAACACCTTGATAAATAATTTTACTCCCCATTTTCCATTCTGAGGTCGCATTTGCTCCCATTAAATATCGTTTAATTAACGCTGGTGTAGTGAGTGTCTTCCATAACTCAGACTTATTTGCATTTATTCTAATTTCCTTTTTTATATTAAAACTTGTATTCATACTCTTCCTTTATTATTTCTTATGAACGCCAACGTAAGGCTATGTGAAAGTGCACATATCCCTACTGTATTTTCCCTCAATTTAATAAATATTTAAATCCTAATTGATAGAACTTATAATTATACGTGCCTAAACCTGCTTATTGGCAAGGCACATCACTGTTGTCTTCAATGAGTTGATCCCGATAGTTTCTGGGTTTTTAGGGGAATTGTGTCCTATTCTTCAAAGAAGAAGTACTATAATCAAAGTGTTGGCACATCTATCCTGATAGATGGAGTAATATCAGAGTGTAATTTGAAGCTATTTTTCCAGGTTACAATATTCATAGTTGACAAGGAAATTAGCAGTATATTAAGCGCTTAATATAATTGATTTAGTTAACCGAAATTCTTACTTAATCGTGAAATTATTATTACTCTTCATTCAATCTACTAAAATATTTTATCGAGGCCTTTCTTACTTTGGGTGACAATAGAATTGCTGAAATTACAGTTGGTATGGCCATCATGGCAAAAACGCCATCAATTAAATTAATGATGAAGTGGAGTGAAGCTGTTGCTCCGACAATGATAGATATCAAATAAAAATAATTGTAAAGCTGTTGAAATCTGGTTCCAAATACAAAAGCAAAACACTTCATCCCATAATATGGAAGTGTAAAAAGTGTGGTCATGGAAAAAATGGTAATGCAGACCGTGAGCAAGTATTTCCCATATCCCGGAATACCAACCTCAAATGCCTCAGCTGTAAGTGACACACCGTCCAAGTTGCTTTCTGTCCACACACCGGTGATGATCAGCGCCAGGGCTGTCATGGTACAAATGACAATTGTATCTATCAATGGTCCCAACATCGCTACCAAACCTTCGCGAATAGGTTCATTTGTTTTGACTGCCCCATGGGCCATCGGAGCTGTACCCAAACCGGCTTCATTGGAGAATGTACCTCTTTTTATTCCAATAATAATCAAGCTTCCCAAAGCTCCTCCCATCACCGCATCACCGGTAAACGCATCTGTGAATATCAATTGGACCCCAGGAATAATCTGATTGGGAGCACTGAATATGATCAACAAAACGGAGACAATATATAATATCGTCATCAAGGGCATTAGGCTGCTTGCCACTTTACCGATACGCTTTATACCTCCAAAAATGACCATGGAAGAAATCAGCGCAATGATAATTCCAACGGTGAAATTGGTTGAAAACGAACCTTCGATACCAAGGTCTGGAAGCACGATATCTCTAATAATCTGTGTGTATTGGTTAACCTGGAAAACTGGTAAAACTCCAATCATTCCCGTTAGAGAGAAAAAAATTGCCAGCGGTCGCCAATTTTTTCCAAGACCTTCTACGATCACGTACATTGGTCCTCCCTGGATTTCCCCAGTATCATCTTTCCCCCGGTACATGACAGCCAAAGAGCAGGTAAAGAATTTTGTCGCTACACCAAAAAATGCGCTTACCCACATCCAGAAAATGGCCCCCGGTCCACCGGTAGCAATCGCGATGGCAACACCGCTAATATTCCCCATTCCGATAGTTGCCGAAAGAGCTGTTGCCAGGGCCTGAAAGTGAGTGATCTGTCCTGGCTCATCGGGATCATCATATTTTCCCAGCAGTATTTGAATGGCATGACCGATATACCTAAAAGGCAATAATCTTGAGTAAATAAGAAAATAAAAGCCTCCGCCCAAAAGAAGAATGAGCAATGGATAACCCCACATGAAAGCACTGAAACTTGCCAAATTATAATAATCTGATTTGGTGAGACACAATTATAACTTCCTGTAAGATCAATAATTTATTTTAAATTCAATTGGTTTGTCATTACTTATTTCTGTGATAACTTCCTGCTATCTTTATTACCCAGATCTTGGATTACAAACTATATACAATTGACTCTTTAAAAATATCTTCAGAATGAAATATTATATAATAATTTTATGTCTCAGTTTGGTGAGTTTGTCTATGAAGGCGCAAGAATATACTGAGATTGTCCAGGCAGTTAAAGAGGGAAACATTGCGGTTGTTGAACAATTACTGGAAAAAGGAGCAAATCCCAATGCTCAAAACAGTCAAAAGAAAACGCTCTTGTATTTGGCTACTGAAGCAAATAATCTGGAGATGGTTGATTTGCTGTTAAACAAAGGTGCTCTGGTTGATTTTCCGTTTGATAAAAAGGGTGAAGTTGACGAACAAAACGTCCCGGACGTAATAGATCCTACCCCTCTTCTTTATGCGGGAGCGCATGGACAAACTGCAATTATAAATCGTCTTATTCATGAAAATCCTAATTTGGAAATAAGGAATCATTATGGAGGCAATGCCTTAATTCCTGCTGCTGAAAAAGGACATTACGAGACGGCAAAATTGTTGCTCAAAAAAACTGATATTGATATTGACTTCATAAATTATCTGGGTTGGACAGCATTATTAGAAGTTGTCATTTTATCCAAGGATCGGGATATGCAACTAAAAATTGCTAAGTTGCTTTTGGAACATAAAGCTGATGTTAAAATCCAGGATAAAGACGGCCGGAATTCACTTGATCATGCCAGAGACAAACAAAATATGGATTTGATCATACTATTAGAAAGTTATTTATAATATTGTCCTCAAATAATAATTTGTAAGTATTCTGAGCAATGAAGATTAGATTATATAGAAAAAATTATCTCATGAAATTATTAGCATATTCGACTGTTTTCATTTTAATGATAGTTTCCTGCAAGGAACTTAAGGAACCTGAAGAAATTCCTCATAAAAGCAACCATCATATTACCGCACTAAACAAAGATGAAATCCCGGTAGGAAGTAAAACCATTGCGATAGTGGGTGTGTCGCTGATAGATGGTATTACAGAAGGCCCTATTGAAAATGCAAGTGTCATTATCAAAGATGGATTTATTATTGATGTAGGAAAATCTGATGTTGTACCAATTCCTAAAAATGCTGAAATTATTGATGGAAAAGGCCATTCCATTATTCCCGGACTAATCGATGCGCACTATCACAATTCGGTTGGATATCCTGCTATTTTTTTAAAACGTGGCATAACCTCCCTAAGAGACCCTGGGATTTGGATAGAAGATTATGATAACGAGCGAAAGAAAGGTGATCCGTTGCCCAGGTTATTTCTCACCGGGCCACATTTGGATATGCCTCCACCCACCTACCCAAATGATTGCTATGCGGTTCGCGACGAGGCTGAAGTAAAAGAAGCACTTGATTACTTGATTAGCCAGCATAGCACAGCAGTAAAAGTATATTTCAGATTGCCCTTGGGTTTAATAAAGAAAGCATGTGATATCGCCCATGCCAATGGACTTCCGGTAACAGGACATTTAGAAATTACTGATGCCAGACAAGCAATTTTAGTAGGTCTGGATGGCATTGAACATGTAACTTCTCTGGGTACAGCTTTAATACCACGCAAAAAAGCTGAAGTATATCGGCAAAGAATAATGGATGATAGCAACGAAAGGAAGCCTGGGCGATATGAAATGTGGAAAGATATTGATGTAAACAGTAAAGCGGCTGATTCCTTGATCAAGTTTTTAGTAGCACATCAGACTTATTTAACACCGACATTGGGGGCATTTGAATACAGGATTGAAGGTAATAATCAAGATAGCACCGCTTTTCTTGGCTTTCAGAATATGATGGCCTTTATTGGCCGATGCCATGAATCGGATGTCAATATTGTCTTAGGCTCACATGGCCCTTGGAATAAATATATAGAAACAGGATGGACCTACCAGCATGAAATGAGTTTGCTTGCCAAAACTGGTATGGACAATATGAAAATAATTAAGGCGGCAACTATATTGAATGCTCGTTTTTTCAAAATTGACGATCGTCTGGGAAGTATAGAAAAAGGAAAACAAGCTGATTTGGTTTTGCTATCAGGAAATCCTATTGAAGATATAAATGCTATGTACAACGTCGAGAAAGTAATGCTTAATGGGGTTTGGGTAAAATGAGAGAATCGGGTAAAGTTAACATCTGGCATAATTCGATAGTTGGCCCATCCAGCAGATGCAATTCTTTCTTCTTCGGATTGTATCCACTTAAGCCCAAGCTCAGTTTCTGTAGCAAGCTGCACTACGGCATACTCACTCAAGGGGACCTCTTGTACGATCATAATTTTATAAATGCTAAGTGTGGTTGCAATTATTTTCTGCAAAGGAATGATCAAAATCTATTTATCTAAAAGTGCTTCAGCGTTTTTTCGATAAGTTTTGTACTCAGCAGATTTGATGGACTTTTTTAGATAATCGTTGGCCAGATCTTTTTTTCCAAGTTTTTTATTTATAAGGCCAAACTCATAAAATAATATACTGTCGTAATGAGGCATTCTAATATTGCCATGATCTCCCAACTTATCTGCTTTTCTTAAATGTGTCAAGGCCTCATTCAATGATGCTTCTTTTTCGACCAAATAGGCCCCATAAAAAATTTCACCTAAATATTGGTAGAATGGTTGCTTACTTTTTCTAAGTCGCAGTAAGTAAGGTTCGATATCATTGATTGTTTCCAATCGTATTGAATTTTCCACGAAATTAGAAATGTAATAAAGGTTATTGGGGTATTTATTTAGCAAAATGCGAGCATAGTAAATTGCGCTTTGCGGCTCATCTTCATATCTGAGATAGATATGAAAAAGATATGTCAAACACTCGGCTTCAGTAAATATCGCTAATTGCGACCCTTTTTTTAACATCCTTAAACCTTCCTTTTTATCTCCACTTCTAAAAAACCACGTAACAGATTTATAGAAAGGATTTTCCTCCGGATATTTTTCCCTGTAATAATTAAATATCCCACTGGAAAAATTAAATTCCGGGTATTCATCCACATAATCAAACCCAATCTTTATGTGCTTGTATGCACTTTGAGCTTCTCCCAGAGCTTTAAAGTTCTGGCCATTATTTACATAAAGCTCTGCTAAAAAGGAATGACAAGCCATAAGAAAAAAATTAGCTTCTATGTTCTCTTCATTTTCATTGAGCAAGGCTTCACTTTTTTCTATTCCTTGTCGTAAATATGTTTCAAATAAATTGTATGATTCATGTTCCTGTCTTATCGGCCGAAATTTCCAGCTTATGTAAAATGCCTTGAGCAACAACAGACCCGGGTAGTCACCCAATTTCTTCTCCAGATCGGCAATCATTATATCCGCTGCGTCAAAATTAAGATTGTAGATACTGTCTATGGTTTGGTGAACCTGCTCGACTGCTCCTTTGCTTTCAAGGATTTTATATTGGCAATTTGCTGATGAAACTGAACCCAGAAATAGCACAAATACAAAAAGATATTTCAGCATATTGATTTTCAATTGATGTCGTTTTGAACCTTTGAAATTGAGAAAAGATATTTAGTGCCGCAAAGAAAACACCTTAAAATTAGTAGTACCAGTTTTCTTAGATACCACTATTTATTCGCCGAATAATTTTTTTACATTCAGGTTTTCCTCAAATTGTAGTGATGATGCTAAATATATTAGATGTTTTTTTCCTCCTCTTACATTTAATTGTCATTTCATTCAATCTGTTTGGTTGGATATGGATAAGAACAAGAAAAATTCACTTAGTCGTTTTGGTCTGCACGCTTTTTTCATGGCTGATTCTGGGTTTGAAGTATGGATTGGGATATTGTTTTCTTACAGATTGGCATTGGGAAGTAAAAAGAAAATTAGGCGAATCACACCTGCCAAATTCCTTTATAAAGTACTTTTTCGATCATTATACATTTCTAAGCCTATCTGCTAAAATTGTCGATCTGATTACCATAGTCAGTATTGTTTTGGTTATTCTGATTGCTGTCTATTTAAATTTTAAAAAGAAGGAGAATTCTTAAATTTAGTGAGGGCCTTTATTTATCAATTCCGGTATGCCAACTCCTAACCCTATATTTGGTTCTGTCTTGGTTGTCATCACCTCCATAAATCAATGTTTTACTTTTAACCGTTCCATTCGAAATTTTGTCAAAATAATCCATCCCTGCTATTAATCGTGGTAATATTGTTTGCGTAGATTTAATTTCAAAAATATCAAACCCCTTGCTGTGTTTGTTCAATAGGTCAATCTCGTGTCCATTGGAATCTCTCCAAAACCAGTATTCCCGAAGTTGATATTGATGATAGTTTCTTTTGTAAATATCTGCTACCACAAGATTCTCGAAAAGGCTTCCAATAAGAGATTGATTTTCGAGGTCATCATCTTTGCGCAATCCCAACAAAAAAGACACAAGACCAGTGTCATAAAAATAAAGTTTTGGCGATTTTACAATGCGCTTATTGAAATTCTCAAAATAGGGAGGTAATAGGAAGATAATATAACTACTTTCCAAGATTGATAACCAAGATTTAACTGTTGGCTGTGAAATACCACATTCATTTGCCAAATTATTAAGATTGAGCAATTGGCCAATACGGCCAGCACAAAGTCGAAGGAAGTTATTAAAGCGTTTCCCGTCATGCACATTGGTCAGGTCAGTTATGTCACGGTTAATATATGTTTGCAGGTAGTTGGAATAAAATACTGTCGAATTCAATTTTCTGTCATAAATAGCAGGATAAAACCCTTTTACTATCAATGACTTCCAATCAGCAGGTAACAGTTTGGCCTGCGATAATTCCAGTATATCAAATGGCAATAATTTGAATATCGCAACTCTTCCGGCAAGGCTTTGTGTAATGCGCTGCATTAGATGAAAGTTTTGAGAACCGGATAAAATAAACTGACCCATCTGTCCGCTTTCATCCACCAATGTTTGCAGGTAGGAAAATAAATGGGGGACACGTTGTACCTCATCAAATATAACGTGGCTATTATATTTTTTTAAAAATCCGGCAGGGTCTTCTGTGGCAAAACTTCGCTGATCTGTATTTTCCAATGAGACATACTTATAATCGGGCAACATATTTTTCAATAATGTGGTTTTCCCCGATTGCCGAGGACCTGTTAATGCAAGGATGGGATATTTGCCTAAATGGTATTCAATTGAAGTCGATATCTTGCGATTTACTAATGACATGCCGGTGTAATTTCCAACAAATGTAATCAATATTTTGAAATTACATAAGTTTAATTTTGAATATGCATAGAATATATTTTGAAATTACATAGAATAAGTGCTTTAATTGTATTTAAAGATAATTTACTGTTTTTATAAATGCAAAGTGCAAATTTGGGGATAAGTTTGCATGGTTTATTTCAAATATATTCTACAATATCTTCCAGGGCCATACCTCGCGAAGCTTTTATTAATATGGTAGAATTAGAAAATTTATGCTTTTCCAAATATTCGATAAGCAGGTCTTTGGTATCCATACCAATACCTTTCCTTGAAGAGGCGGCAGCGTAACGCATCAATTCCCCACAAAATATGGCATCATTTATATCCATTTCATCAATCAATTTGCCAATTTCCTGATGTTCGGTTTTTGCATCATCGCCCAGCTCAAACATATCACCTACTATGGCCACTTTATTTTCGGCATCCATATTTGCCAAATTTTCCAGGGCCTTAAGCATGGAAGAAGGATTGGCATTGTAGGCATCTAAGATTATCGTATTATCACCCTTTTTAATGATTTGCGAGCGATTGTTGGAGGGAATGTAATCGGCCACTGCCATGTTAGCTTTTTTCTCCGAGACATTAAAATATTTTCCAATACACAATGCTGTGGCAATATTATCGAAATTGTATGCGCCAATTAAATGCGTTTTTATTACTCCTTCCTTTTCGGAATTTATCTCTACATAAGGATTGGCCCCGATAAGGCTGCAATGATGATAACTTCCCTCGTTCGGATAGAAAACTACATTTTTCATCCGCTTGCTCATATTCATAAGAATATCTTGGCTTTGGTTGATAAACACTATGCCATTGGTTTTGAGGAGGAAATTGTATAGTTCACTTTTGGCTCGTATCACTCCCTCAAATCCTCCAAATAATCCAGTATGGGCTTTCCCAATATTCGTGATCAGGCCGTGAGTGGGCCTGCAAATCGAAGATAAAAATGCAATTTCTCCAATATGATTGGCTCCCATCTCTATTATAGCGAATTCATGATCTTTGTTAATTGACAAGACGCTCAATGGCACCCCGATATGATTGTTGAGATTCCCTTTGGTGGCAAGCGTGCGAAAAGATGAATTGAGCACAGCATATACAAGCTCTTTTGTGGTAGTTTTTCCATTTGATCCAGTAATACCAATGATTGGTATTTTTAGATTATCCCTATGGATTTTTGCCAACTCTTGTAAGGCAATAAGTCCATCGCTTACAAGAATGGTCTTTCCCGGAATGGCATATTCCTCATCATCAATTATTGCTGCGATAGCGCCTTTTTCAATTGCAAGTGATGCAAATTTATTCGCATTGAAACTTGGCCCATTGATTGAAATAAATAATTGGTCTTTTTTAAGGTTTCTTGTGTCTGTACAAATGCCAGTACTCTCAAGATATTTTTGATAAATTTTGTCTATCATAGATGGTTAGTGAAAAAAATCGTTTTCTTTTTGACCCTTGTAATTCAATCGCACAAGATATATTGTTTCAATTACAAATGATATGTTCGTTCTTTATTATTTGTCTCGAAAAATCTGAAGTTGGTTTTCCCTGAAATAGCAATAATCCCTCTTACTTTTGCTGTATAAATTAATTAATTTTGCACCGATTTTTTACGAATCAATAGTATCGGATAGTTTAATCTTTTACAGATTGTAATTAATCATGCACTATCTGATTCATTATTAAATTCTAACAAGTGAACTTTGAAAAAGTAAGAAAATTTAAATTTTAGTGAAATGAAAAAAGCAGTAGCAATTTGTTGTGGTGGCGGACCGGCACCCGGGATGAATACAGTAGTCGGCAGTGTAGCCAAAATATTTTTAAGAAACGGTTGGAGAGTGATCGGACTTCATGGCGGTTATTCCGGCTTGTTTTCTGACAAGCCCAGAATGGTTGACATAGATTTTTTGTATGCAGATGACATTTTTAATCGTGGTGGTTCTGCGCTAAAAATGAGTAGGTTCAAACCAAAAGATGCTGACTTTGAAAACAATTTCAACCTTGATCTTTTTAAGGATAATAATATCAAACTTTTAGTTACTGTTGGAGGTGACGATACAGCCTCAACAGCCAATAGAATTGCAAAATATATTGCCAATAAGGGTTATGAGTTAAAAAATATTCATGTGCCCAAGACCATCGACAACGATTTGCCGTTGCCAGATAATACGCCAACTTTTGGATATCAAAGCGCCCTAGAAGCAGGAGTTGCCATTTGCAATACTGTCTACGAAGATGCCAAAACCAGCGAAAATTGGTTTATCGTTTGTGCTATGGGCCGATCCGCAGGTCACCTTGCGGCAGGTATTGGCGGGGCGTGTCATTTTCCAATGTTGGTGATCCCTGAAATGTTTAATAAAACAGAAATTACAATTGACAAAATTGTAAATCTTGTTGTGTCCTCTATGGTAAAAAGAAAAATTCTAGGGATTCCTTATGGAGCAGCAATTGTTTCGGAAGGAGTATTTCATGATTTGAGTGAAGAGGAGATCAAAAATTCGGGAATAAATTTTTCTTATGACGATCATGGCCACCCAGAATTGGGCAAGGTTTCCAAATCCCATATTTTTAATGAAATGATTGAAAAAAAGGTAAACGAACTTGGCCTTGGCATAAAGAGCAGGCCTGTGGAAGTTGGCTATGAAGTAAGGTGTGTGAGGCCTATCGGTTACGATTTGGTTTATTGTTCCTTATTGGGAATGGGTGTTTATGAATTATATAATCAGGGAGCTTCTGGATGCATGGTATATGTTGGCGCTTCAGGAGAAGCTAAGCCGCTTTATCTGGAAGATCTTCAAACACCGGATGGCAAGATTCCGCCAAGATTGGTAGATATCGAGGGCCATGGTGCAACAACTTTAATTAAAAATAACTTACAATATATCGAACCTACAGACTATGAAGCTGCAAAAAAATATGTTAAAAATCCAGAAGAATTTGATTTCTATAAAATTCTGAATTGGTAAATATTAATTTTTTATTTCCAAAAGAGGCATTCCCAAAAGGATATGTCTCTTTTAGTTTAGGCACAATCCGTTTTTGTTAATTTTATATATTGTTAGACTAAATATATGAATAGCTCATGAAATATAAAAAATCACAAATCGGATGGATTGTAACTGGAATATTTGCTCCAATCATTTTGTTCCTTTATCTGGCATATGCGAACCAATGGGGGAATAATCCTCTTCCATTGATTCCTTTTGTAGTAATTGCAGGATTTTTTGTAATTATCAACTCCCTATTTTACAAGCTAACAATTGAACTCCATGGATCAGTTCTCAAACTGATTTATGGAATTGGATTGATCAGGATTCGATTCAAGGTTGATAACCTTGTAGAAACACGGATAATTAATACTCCTTGGTATTACGGACTTGGCATCAGAATAACACCAAAAGGAATGCTTTATAACATTCAGGGATCAAGAGCAGTGGAAATAAAATACCTCAGCAATGGCAAAAGCAAATCCGTGATGGTTGGGACTCCCGAACCGGAACGATTGAAACAAGCTCTTGAGGACAACTTTAAAAAATAAACATGAGTCTAACAGCACCTATGAATGTGGGGGTTCAAGGGGTCAGGATACTTTTATGGAACTTGGAAAGACCGCCACGATGTGTAAATTTAAAAATCAGTGTGGCTTGGTGGTAGAGGAAAGAACATTGCTTTCTAATCCCCACTCATCTTAGCCAGACATTGACATCAATTACCAATCATGACGAAGAAAGAATCCAATAGCGAACAAATTTGGCTCATAGCCTTCTTAATTGTACACGCAACTTTACTAGGTAAACTTGGAGGCGATGTGTCAAAAATTTTTGGACTAAATAGCATATTAACCAGTGCAATATTGGGTGGAATTGGAACCATTATCGGCTATGTATTGCACCAATTTTTGAAAAAAGCATCCAAGGCATCAAAAATAATTTCCTTAGTCGTTTTCTTTTTTGCCTTTGGGGTTGTTGCTAAAATTCTATTAATTCAGCTATCAACCGAATGGCAAGAGCAAAAAATCGGAACGATTAGCTTTATTAATCCATCAAAACTCGAATTGCAATCTGACCAAATACCTAAAGGAACTTCACATGTCTATGAAACTTTTGAATATTTCACAGATAAAAAGGAAGATAGAATTACAATCTTCATTTATTCAATATTAAAAGTTGATTCTATCAATCTTGAAACAACATTTCATGGGCAGGTTGAGGCTATGCTGAACAACATTGGAGTTGAAGAATTAGAACTTTTTGAAACGAATATCAAAGAATCTGAAATCACGACCAGATTCAAGTACAAACTTAACTCGATTGAACTTCTTGGTTTTGCTTACATGAACTTCCAAGAACGAAAACTTCAGTCAATTACACTAATGCCAATAACTAGAACATTCTCCAATGAATACATTGACAAAATGGAAAGCGGAATTTTGAAAGAGCAAAACTGATGTCAACATTACCTATCATCTATGGGGTGTCATTTGAAACGAAACCTTAATGGTTTTTGGATTGTCCACCATGTATGAATAAATTTGAAATCGGTCTTGGCTCGTTGGTAGAGGAAAGGGCATTGCTTTCAAATTCGTAACTTATCCAGGCGCTACCTTGAATGCTAGCAGAACGATTGTGTCAACAATTCCGTAAATTCGTATTATGAGCAGACAAGAAATACAATCAGCAATAAATCAAATTTTGGAAAATACGCCAGATTCTGTACTTAACGAAGTTTTGGACTATTTGAATGCTGTAAAGAAACAATCAGAACAAACTGTGGTAATGTCTCAAAACCATTTTAGCAGAAGACAAAGAACTTCTTGGGCGCTTAGCTAAATGATTACTAAAAAAGAAGCACTTGAAATCCATGCGATACTTGTTGAACAATTTGGAGGGGCTATTGGCATTCGAGATATTGAGCTGCTTGAATCAGCAATCAACAGACTTTATCAAACTTTCGATGGTAATGAACTCTACCCGACAGCAATTGAAAAATCGGCTGCAATTATTGAAAGTATAGTAAATAACCACCCTTTCATTGATGGTAACAAAAGGACAGGTTATGTTTTAGGGAGATTGCTATTGATGAATGAGCGTATAGATTTCTCTGCTTCTCAAGAAGAACGTTATGAATTTATTATTCATGTTTCAAAAGGAAAATTAGATTTTGATCAAATTAAGGATTGGATTCAGGCTAATACTCAAAGTTACATCCGCTAAAAAACCATAGACTAATGAGCTATTTACAAAAGATATTTTTTAATAGTAATAGACAGCAAGCCTATTGATTTTAGCTGTGACATTACAACATTGGTAAAATAGCATGAACAAAATTCACCAAATGATAAGCAACTTTTTGAAGTTGTCCCACAAAGAGGTCAGGGGATTTTCAAGCCTATTCATTGTTTCTGTTCTCGCACTGCTTTTAATATTTTTTCCCAAAATTCTTATCCGCCACCATGCAACTATCAACCCCGCAGATATAAAGCAACTTGATAGCTTGGTCGCCATTTTGAATAAAGTAGAATTGTCAAGTAAAAGCCATGAGGTTTTCAATTTTGATCCTAACAAAACATCTTTAGATAGCCTCATGCTGCTTGGGTTTTCTCAGAAAATTGCGCAAAGGATACAAAACTATATTTCTAAAGGGGGTCATTTCTATAAAAAAGAAGATGTAAAAAAAATCTATGGTATTTCGGATCAATTGGTACTGGATTTATATCCCTACATGATGTTACCCGATAGTGGTAGGATAGCTACAAAAAGAATAATTGAAAAGTTTGACCTTAATAATGCAAGTGAAATCCAGCTAAAAAAAGTGCAAATGATTGGAGCTGTCTTAGCTGCGCGAATCGTGAAATATAGATCACTACTTGGTGGATTTATTTCGAAAGACCAGCTAGACGAAGTGTATGGATTGTCTGATGAGGCAAAAGATTATCTAAAATCCAGTACATTTATCGGTACAAAATTCAGTCCTCAAAAGATAAGCATAAATCGGGCTCAAGAAGATGTGTTGAGCAAGCATCCTTACATTTCTTATGAATTGGCGGAAGACATTGTAAGATTCAGACATATAAATTCTAAAATTGAATCGAAAAAAGTACTTGTCAATTTTAAATCAATTGATAAAAGCAATTTTAAAAAATTGATTCTCTATCTTGACTTTCAATAACCAAACTACATGAATGAAGCAAATCCTCCAATCTTATCTGAGGCGTCTGACCAACCTTTCGGCCAATAATAAATCCTTATTGTTGCTTCGGCTTGTATCTGATAGATTTATTGATCTTCACGATTTCAACTTTTTAATCAAAAAATCTTCCTTTAATATCATTGAAAGCCTTATTGGGAAAAAGCCAAAAATCGAGATCTGCAGCGTTGCTGATAGTCGAGATGAGGACAATAACTTGATGAGCAGAAGGCTAAAACGACTCTCGAGAGCAGAAAAATATATTTTTGAAGAACGAGGATCAAAGGACTTGTATGTCGGTTGGCCATTTGTGAAAGGGAAATTTTCTGATGGCACAATGGTCCGTTGTCCATTACTATTTTTTCCTGTTGAGCTCACTCAGGAGGAAAATGTATGGAATCTGAGTTTGAGAAAAGATGTTAATATCACATTCAATAAATCTTTTTTGCTGAGTTATGCATATTATAATGAAATCGTCATACCTGAAGATTTAATTGAGCAGACCCTAGATGAACTTGAAAAAGACAGTAAAATATTTAGGACTAATATTTACAAAATATTACAAAAAAGCCCTGTAGAACTCAATTTCAATCAAGAGACTTTTATTGATGAGTTAAAACCATTTACGCAATACAAAAAGGCCGATTATGATAAAAGTAAGCAAAACGGTGTTTTAAAACTTTATCCGGAGGCTGTGTTGGGGATATTCCCACAAGCAGGTTCTTATCTGGTCTCCGATTACCAACATCTGTTGGAGGAAAATGCTTATGAAGATATAGAACAGTTTTTCGCTTCAAGATCAAAACAAGAAAACTTTGACACTGAAAAGCATAGTCCGGATTTTTTACATTTTGCCAATAAGGTAAAAGAGGAAGATACTTTTACACCTTTTAAGCTAGATGCTTATCAGGAAAATGCAATTAAAGCTGTAAAAAAAGGAAACTCTCTTGTTGTGCAAGGCCCTCCAGGCACTGGAAAATCGCAGCTCATCAGCAATATAATTAGTGATTTTATTGCCAGGGGGAAAAGAGTATTGTTGGTTTGCCAGAAACGTGTGGCGCTTGATGTGGTTCATGAGAGACTACATGCAGGAAATATATCTGATTTCACGGCACTTGTTCATGATTTTAAAAATGACAGAAAAACCCTTTTCAATAACATTCATGAGCAAATAGAACGGCTATATGATTACAGAATGAAAAATAGTAGTCTTGACGCCATTCAGATAGAGCGGAATTTTTTACAATCGAGTAGAAAAATCGACCAAATCACAGAAGAGCTTGAGGAATTTAAGGAAGTATTATTTGATGAAAATGAGGCAAGAGTTTCGGTTAAAGAATTGTACCTCAATAGTGATAGGAATGCATCAGTAATAAATATTAAACAAGAATATAGAAATTTTGATTTCGAAAAAATTGCTCCATTCGAAAATAAATTGAAAACCTATTTTGCTTATCATAAAAAGATAAACAAGGAGAGTTATACCTGGAGAAACAGGAAAAGATTTACCGGATATGGCATTGGTGATCTCAATAAAATGAAGACCATTTTAAATGAAATTCCACTTTATCAAAATGAAATATCCAATAAAATTGAATCTCTTTTAGGCTCAGGAATGGAACTGAAAGTTGCCGAGAAAATTTACGAAGGAAGGGAAAATCTAAAGGAAATGCTTAGGCAATTAAACGATGACGCAGTCTATAAAATGTTTCGGCATATTGTAGGCTCGAAAGATAATAGCTCAGCCGGACATCCAGATTTGGTATGGTTATCGAGTATGAAAAGGAATTTAATGGGATGTTTTAGTGATGATGGGCCTGAAATCAATATTGATGTTAATGACATTGGTACATTTCAGGAAGCATTGCGAAAGAAAATGAAGGCAAGAAGGAACATTTTTGCATATATAAGATGGCTGATATTTGCTAAGGAAAAATCATGGATTAATAAAGTTCTTGCTACAAATAACTTACGAAGAAAAGGAAAAGACTACAGGAAACTGGAAAAAATGGTTGACTATAGGTTGAACCTCGAACATAATATCACAAAATTAAAATCTTGTAGCTGGCTGACAAATTTGCCTGATTTTTTACTTAAAGATGTATTTGAAAAGTGGTTTTCCAGTTCAAGAGATAGCTGTACAGCCTATTTAATATTTAATAGCTATCGAAATTTTAAAGAATACTTCAATACATCCATTTTATCCAGGGATCAGTTTACAGAAAAAGTTAACCTCCTTTATGAGATTGTTGTTGATATTCCCACAAGAATGGATCAGTGGAAAGTGTATTTTAGGGATGCGCGGATAGAAATGATTC
Source organism: uncultured Roseivirgaceae bacterium (assembly GCA_964507705.1). Lineage (GTDB taxonomy): Bacteria > Bacteroidota > Bacteroidia > Cytophagales > Cyclobacteriaceae > JAAUQL01. The sequence goes on from CAZDRA010000062.1 coordinate 16,083, forward strand.
TGGCAGACTCAAGACTAAACGAAAAAATGATCGCCACGCTTAGTGAGGATTTTGATTCGTTATGTGATTTTGATAATCTAAAAAATGAACTAACTGAAACAGAAAGGGCTGTAATTGATAAGTTGATTGATTTCCAGGATTATATTTCTGAGGAGGAAATTGTTGGAGTCTTTCGTAATAGTTTGCGGCTGGCATGGATAGATCATATAGAAACAAAATTTCCAATTCTTCGGTCAATCAATTCATTGAAATTTGAAAGAATGCAGCTCGAACTTCAGGAGTCTGTAAAAGAAAAATTGAAATTGAGCAGAAAAATCACGATCCTCAAACTCCGTGAGCGCACATATGAAAATGTTGAATACAATAGGCTAAACAATATGACAACCTACCGTGATCTTGATCATCAGGTTACTAAAAAAAGACAGATTTGGCCAATTAGAAAATTGATCAAAAATTTTGAAAATGAGATTTTTGATCTCATCCCATGCTGGATGGCCAGGCCAGAAACAGTATCTGCTATTTTTCCAATGGAAAAAGTATTTGATCTTATCATTTTTGATGAAGCTTCTCAATGTTTCTCAGAGCAAGGAATTCCGGCAATGTACAGAGGAAAGCAAATAGTTGTTACTGGAGATAAAATGCAGTTGAGTCCTTTTGATCTTTATAAAACAAGGTGGGAGGAAGCCTCTGACGAAGACACAGATCCTTCTTTGGAAGTCGATTCAATACTTGATCTGGCAAGTAGATATTTAATGCAGGTACAATTGAGGCAGCATTACAGAAGTCAGTCACTGGATTTGATTGAATTTTCTAATCAGCATTTTTATGGAGGAAATTTGACATTATTACCAGACAAAAAAATATTGGATGAGGGCAATCCTGGTATTGATTATGTCAAAGTTAATGGCATATGGTCAAACCAAATTAATGAAATAGAAGCTATAAAAGTTGTAGAGATAGTTGAAAAGTTGATTCAAACTCATCCAAAAAAAGAAATTGGGATCGTATCTTTCAACGCCAGACAACAAGATCATATCATGGATGTGCTCGAAAGCAAATCGGCTGAAAATGGCTTTGTAATTCCCGAAAACCTCTTTGTTAAAAATATTGAAAATGTGCAAGGTGATGAACGTGACATTATCATATTTTCTATAGGATATGCGCCTGATGAAAATGGCCAGATGCATCATCATTTTGGAAGTTTGAATATTTATAAAGGAGAAAATAGGTTAAATGTAGCCGTGACAAGGGCAAGGAAAAAAATCATTATTGTAACCAGCATTTTACCGCAACAATTAAAAGTGGATGACACAAAAAACGAAGGACCTAAATTACTGAAAAAGTACCTTGAATACGCAATGGATGTTTCAAAAGGTAATTTTGTTCCTAAATTAAATAAAAGCAACTCGCACCGGACTGATTGGTATTTAAAAAATAAAATTCAGTCAATTGATTTCAACGGCAAAGCAAATTTTGAATTAAATACTGAAATGCCTTTTGCCGACCTCACCGTTAAATCCAATGAGCATTATTTAGGGCTGATATTGACAGATGATGATATTTATCATCAGAGCATTTCGGTGAAAGATATGCATATTTATACACCATTCACGCTTTCGGTAAAAAAATGGAAGTTTATTAGTATACACAGTAGGGAATATTGGCATGATAAAAATGCTGTAAAAGAAAGGCTTTTAAAACTTCAGGCTACTGTTAAAATAGATTAAAGTTCTTCCGCATATTGAACTTTAAGTCCAATGGACAAAATCTCGGGCAGGCTATCTTGCCTCATAAATTGGTCAATTCTCAATTTGTATTTTCCCTTGTTTTCTATCTGGTAATCTTCAAGAAAAGTTCTCTCCAAATCAAATAGATCGCCCAATCCTTGGCCCAATGGAATACCTGTTTTCGGATGAAAAAGCTGAACGTTCTTTAGTTCCTTAGAAAGAAGCCTTCCTGTAGAATCTTCAAGATAATATTGTAGATAGATATTTCGATACTGATATTTTGAGGTATTTCTGATACTGAAAAGAAAATTGTAAGACCTATTGTCCTCAACTACGTCAAACTCAAATTCTGCGGGATTATTAAAAACCCAATATCCTTCACTAAAATCCTTTTTCTCTTCAAAAATACTATTGCTGTTGCAGCCAATAATAAAAAATAAACTTGCCAGGATACAAGCCGGTAAAGCTCTCATGTTATTGATTTCTGTTTTTGCTATTATTTCTATTCCAATTTCGCTTGTTGTTTTTTCTCTTTTTTGACTTCTTGAGAAACTTTTTGTCGAGTCGTTCCAAATCACTATTTAATGCTTCGGAAACTTCATCTTTCGAGTCAATATTATCTTCCTTTAACGTGGCAGGTTTTTTATTTTCCTTATTTAACTTTACTATTTCTTTTACCCTATCTGTTGAAATCGGAATCCAGGAATTATCATTTTCATAACCAAACCACATCGTCTTTTTAAAGATATCTGTTTTCTGCAATTTAGCCTCTCCTTTGCTTGTCAACAATGGTCTTCTTAATTCAGGGATGTCTTTGAGAGCATCCATGTAGGTATCAAGTTCATAATTGAGACAACATTTTAGCCGACCACATTGTCCGGAAAGCTTGCTTGGATTCAAAGACAAGTTTTGGTATCGGGCCGAAGTAGTAGAAACACTTTTAAATTCTGTTAGCCAAGTAGAGCAGCACAATTCCCTTCCGCAAGATCCAATTCCTCCCAATCTGCTGGCTTCTTGACGTAAACTTATTTGCTTCATCTCAACGCGAATATTAAATTCGAAAGCAAGTCTTTTTATAAGCTCTCGGAAATCTACGCGATCATCCGCAGAATAATAAAATGTGGCTTTATTTCCATCTGCTTGATACTCAACATCAGTCAGCTTCATTTTCAGCTTCTGCTCTGCGATAATTTGCTTTGTTCTTAATAAAGTGGGTTGTTCTCTTTTTGAGGCCTCCTCATACTTTTGAATATCTTTTTCGGTAGCAAGCCTATATACAGGTCTTATTTGCCTATCGTTTTCAACTTTCTTTTTGATCATTTGCAGCCTTACCAACTCGCCTTGCAAAGCAATATGACCCAAATGATGCCCATTGGGAACATCTACAATTATTGCGTCGCCATTATATAATTGAAATTTTTTACCATTTCTGAAAAATTCCTTTTTACCATTTTTAAACCTGACTTCAATAATATCAAACCGTTCTTCAAGTGGCAAATCCATGTCTATTAACCAGTCAAATGTATTAAGCTTGCAACTGTCTGTGCCGCATGAACCATTGCTTTTGCAACCTTTTACGCTTGAATTACTTGTACTATTGCACGAACTACAGCCTGACATTATAATTTAATTTATTAGAAATTGACCTTCAAATTAAATATTTAATTGTGAAAGTATAAAAGATTTATTCAAGGGCCATTAAATCACGACCAATATCTTTTCTGAAATTGACATCTTTCCACTGGATTTTTGATACTAAATCATAAGAATTATCAAGTGCTTCCTGAATGTTATCACCCAATCCTGTGACTGACATTACTCTCCCACCATTGGTCACTGATTGCCCTCCTACAGTCTTTGTGCCAGCATGGAAAATCAAGGTGTTTTTACTTTTAGATTTTGCGCCTGAAATAATATCGCCTTTATCATATTTATCAGGATATCCTCCGGCAACCATTACTACCGTAGCCGCTGTTTTATTGTCAATTTCCAACTCGACATTTGAGAGTGTTCTACTGGCAACTGCATCCATCAACTCCACAAGGTCAGATTTTATTCTCGGCACCACTACTTGAGTTTCCGGATCACCCATTCGCACATTATATTCTATCACATATGGGTCTCCATTGACGTTCATTAGTCCAATAAAAACAAATCCCTGATAATCTATATTGTCAGATTTTAACCCCTCAATTGTCGGGATAATAATTCTATCTTCAACCTTTTTTAGAAATTCACCTTTCGCAAATGCAACAGGGGATATGCTTCCCATACCACCAGTATTTGGGCCGGTATTATTTTCACCTATTGGTTTATAATCCTTGGCTTCTGGTAGAATTTTATATGATTTCCCATCTGTAAGTACAAATACTGATAGCTCAATTCCTGAGAGGAATTCTTCAATAACTACTTGTTCACTTGCAGCCCCAAACATACTTTTTGCAAGCATATTATTGATGGTAAGTTTTGCCTCTTCTAAATCCCCACAAATAATCACGCCTTTTCCAGCTGCAAGTCCATCTGCCTTTAAAACAATGGGCATCTTTACTGTTTCCAGATATGCTATTGCTTCAGATAATGTTTCTTTTGTAAAAGTTTTTGAGTCTGCTGTTGGTATTCCATGCTTTACTAAAAATTTTTTGGCATAGTCTTTACTCCCTTCCAGCTTAGCTCCTTCTTGTCCCGGCCCAACGATCTTTAGTGATTTTAGTTGGTGGTCACTCTGCAAATATTCCCTAATTCCTTCGACCAATGGAACTTCAGGGCCAACAATTACGAGTGAGATATTTTTTTTCAGTATTAAATTTTTTATACCCGGGAAATCTTCTACACCTATATCAACATTTTGAGCAATCTTTTCAGTACCTGCATTGCCTGGAGTAATATAAAGATTTTCGCATTTCGCACTTTGTTTCAATTTCCAGGCAAGAGCATGTTCTCTTCCTCCGGAGCCAATTATTAGTATGTTCATTAGTGAAGAAATAAAAAATTAATTTGCGTGATCAGATAAAAACTTAATACGAAGGAGTCTCAAGTCTTCTTCATCATACTCATCATCACCAAGCTCATCCAATGCGTCATTAATTTTATCTGAGTGAGAATTCATAAAATATTCAAATACTTCATCCATCTTATCTTGTTCCAACATATTATCCACATAATAATTCAGGTTTAGTTTTGTTCCTGAATAGCAAATATTTTCGATTTCATCGATAAGTTCTGAAAATGAGAGCCTTTTGGCGTCAGCAATTTCCTGAAGATCTATTTTTCTGTCTATTTGTTGAATTATAAATATTTTGGTTTTTGATTTATTTACGGCTGACTTTACTACTACATCAGAAGCAGTGATTATATCATTTTCATCAACATATTCTTTTATCAGCTCCAAAAATGGTTTACCAAATTTAGAAATTTTTCCCATCCCAACGCCATTTATCACAGCGAGCTCTTCTTTGGTAGTTGGGTAGATAGTGGCCATTTCCTCCAGAGAAGGATCCTGAAAAATAACATAGGGAGGAAGGTCTTTCTTTTTTGCGACTTCTTTGCGCAGTCTTTTTAGCAGATCAAATAGCGCAACATCAAAAGACCTGATTTCTAATTGCGGCTCTTTATCTTCTTCTTCAATAAGGCTTTCGAAATCTTTGTCTTTAACCAAGATGATTGAATGAGGCTTTTTGAGAAATTCTTTTCCCAGTTTGGTAAATTTTAATACACCAATATTAATTAAGTCTTTTTCGAGAAAATGATGTAACAACGTTTGGCGAATTACTGAATTCCAAAATTCCTCTTCATTATCTTTTCCTTTACCAAATATTGAGAGCTTATTGTGCTTGTAGCTTTTGACGTATTGATTTTCTATCCCTCTGATTACATCAGAAAGATGTTTGAGGCCAAATCGCTGGTCGGTTGTCATAGCAGCCTCCAATACCATTCTCACAAATTCCTGCCCTTCGTATTTTTCCGGTGGATATTTGCACACATCACACCACATGGTTTTGCCGCAACTTGATTCATCAAATTTTTCACCAAAATAATGTAATAGTTGTTTTCTTCTACATACAGATGACTCGGCATACATAGACATCTCATCAAGTAAAAGTTTGGCATTTTCCCGCTCTGTGACAGATTTGTCCTTATGAAATTTTTCAAGTTTCAAAATATCCTGATACTTGTAAAATAGAATACAATTGCCCTCAAGTCCATCCCTGCCAGACCTTCCTGTTTCCTGATAGTATCCTTCGAGCGATTTTGGAGCATCATAGTGAATTACAAATCTTACATCAGGTTTATCAATTCCCATTCCAAATGCAATGGTTGCTACGATTACATCAACTTCTTCATTGAGAAAATCGTCCTGGTTTCTTGCTCGTACCGATGGCTCTAATCCGGCATGATATGGAGCAGACTTGATGTCATTTACTTTTAATAAATCAGCTACTTCCTGCACCTTCTTTCTGCTCAGACAATATATTATCCCCGATTTGTTCTTATGGTCTTTAATAAATTTTATTAATTGTTTCTTTATGTGAACCTTTGGCCTGACTTCGTAATATAGATTTGCTCTGTTGAAAGAAGATAGGAATACATCAGCTTCGTCCATCCCCAAATTTTTCTTTATATCTTGCTGCACTTTTAGGGTGGCCGTTGCGGTAAGTGCGATAAGTGGAAGGTTTCCCAACTCATCAAGAATGCTTTTTATCCGCCTATATTCGGGCCTGAAATCATGTCCCCATTCCGATATGCAATGTGCTTCATCAATAGCGGCAAAAGATAAGTTGGCCTTTTTCAAAAATTCAACATTTTCTTCTTTAGTAAGGGACTCAGGAGCTACATAAAGAAGTTTTACCTTCCCCGCCAAAGTTTCTTTTTTCACTTTGTTCATTTCCCCTTTGGTCAATGTAGAATTAAGAAATTTTGCATTTATACCAAAAGCTCTCAGTTGATCAACCTGATTTTTCATTAATGCAATAAGGGGCGAAATAACTATTGCTGTACCTTCTTTTACCAAGGCCGGTAATTGATAGCAAAGAGATTTGCCCGCTCCGGTTGGCATGATCACAAAGGTATTTTTGCCATCCATCAAATATTGAATAACGGCTTCTTGATTTCCACGAAATTGTGAAAACCCAAATACTTCTTTTAATTTTTCTTTAATCTTATCCAATTTCTTTAATACGTAGTTTGGTAAGCCAATTCCTGCAACCCTCTACTAAAGGAGTATAAAAATTAACAAATGTTTCTGACTTATGAAAAGAAAATCAAGCTGAATTGATAAATAACAAAAATTTCCATCACCGTAGACCCAGATAAACGCTATTTACCAAAAGAATAAAAACATTTACTTTGATTTAGGCTTTCTCAAATGTTTTCTCTTAACATTAAAAAAAGAAGCCTTTTCTAAAATTGCTTTGTAAAATTAATTTCTTTTTTCTGAATATTGCAGCATTAATTCAATAATTTGCTTGAATTATTTCAATATGTCAACCTGACAATTTTTATGTCTTAATCATTTATTAAATATGAATACCAAGCCAAATACTTTTGTGATAATTATGGCCGGAGGTGTAGGGAGTAGATTTTGGCCCTACAGTAGAAAATCTTGCCCAAAGCAATTTTTAGATGTTCTCAGTGTCGGAAAATCTCTTCTTCAATTGACTTATCACAGATTTTTGAATATTTGCCAAAAGGAAAATATTTATATCGTTTCTAACGATTCCTACCTTGATTTGATCAAAGAGCAATTGCCTGATTTGACAGATGATCAAATATTACTTGAACCCAACCGAAGGAATACTGCACCTTGTATTGCTTATGCGAGTTATAAGATTGCCAGTAAATACCCAGATGCCACAACAATAGTAACTCCTGCAGACCATGCGATTTTTATGGAAGATGAGTTTAGCAAGACATGTCAGGTAGCATTAGATTTTGTTGAATCAGATAATCGACTGGTTACTATTGGGATAAAACCCAGTCGACCTGATATAGGTTATGGATATATTCAATACATACAGGAATCAGACGGTAAAGTAAAAAAAGTAAAAACATTTACAGAAAAACCGCAACTTGAACTTGCTAAAACATTTTTTGAAAGTGGCGATTTTGTCTGGAATGCAGGTATATTTATTTGGAAAACAAAAAGCATTATTGAGGCTTTCGAATCATTTTTACCTGAGATTTCAGAATCTTTTAATGCTATCGCAAAATATTATTACACTAAAGAGGAAAAGGGGAAAGTAGATTGGGCATACGCCAGAACCAAGTCTATCTCCATAGATTATGGGGTTATGGAAAAAGCTGATAATGTATTTGTCGTTCCTGGAGATTTTGGGTGGTCAGACTTGGGGTCTTGGAACTCTTTGCATGAATACCATGACCAAGATGCCAATGGAAATGTGATTGATGGAAATGTAATGATCTATAAAGGAAAAGATTGTATTGTTAAGTCTCCGGCTGACAAACTTGTTGTAGTGCAAGGTTTAGAAGGATATCTCGTTGCCGATTGCGATGATGTACTTATGATTTGCAAAAAAGATGATGAGAAAATGATCCGTAGCATTGTCAATGATGTAAAAGGAGAAAAAGGAGAAAAGTTTATTTAACACATATTGTAAAAGAATATATTGACTGTTTTAAACTTATTTTCCGAAATAACAGAATTAATGTGGCGTTTTCAAATATCTTATTCAGAAAACAAATCATCCTCTTCACCTACTTATTGGCTTTTATAGATTTTTTACATTGATATCAAACCGACTATATTTAATGTCCTTAGCTATTATTTGAATTGCTGTTTTACCCTTAACAAGGTCTTTATCATTTGAGCTATCACCATGTGTTTTGGCTGAGCCAGTCAGGACCTTAAAAATGAAATAACAATATAATTTGACGGAGAATATTGCTTACTGATCAGCGACATGGTTCCTTCAATAACAATCGTAAACTTGGTGTTTATTTCATCTTTCTTGAAATACAAATTGCGATAAATGTCGCTCCGAAAATTCTTAAAATTTCCATAAAAGGCCATTTTCTATCGTGTAGAAAAAGTTATTAATGGGATATATTGGTTTGTCTTCATATGCACCGGTAAACTTTATATTGAAGAACAATTTTTTGGAAATATAAATATCAAACTGAATGTCGTAACTAAAGCGATTGCGCATTACTCCAGGCTCCGGATCATATCCGGTTTGAAAATATATCACTGTCTTGAATGTAGCAGAAGAACTGAGTTTGAGATGAAGACTTAAATAACTACTGAATTTTGGTAGATTTTTGACGATAAAAAGATTTTCATCAACTGGATTGTCCCATTTTTCATGCTCATACATCAATTCCGTACCAATGAAAAATCCTTTCTTTTCAGTATTGGAAAACATCCATC
>CAZDRA010000063.1:0-3505 GCA_964507705.1 uncultured Roseivirgaceae bacterium
TTTTTTTAATGCCTTTCAGATATTCTAATTTCGAGACGCTTTCGGTCGATTGCTCAACAGAAGAGGTTTGCGTGTCACAAGAAACTGCTATGGCAAATATGACGATTAGCAGTGTGGATTTTAGTTTGTTTATATTCATAGTTCGAAGTTTATCTTATAATAAAAGGATTAGGTATTTCGTCGGAAGTGTTGATCCAGACGCTCTTGGTTTGAAGGAAGTCTTGAATTGCTTCCTGACCACTCTCTCGTCCAATTCCAGATCGTTTATATCCTCCAAAGGGTGACGTAAAACTAAATGCTCGGTAGGTATTTACCCAAACTGTCCCAGCCTCCAATTTAGAAGAAACCCGAAGTGCTCTGTTCATATTTTTTGTCCATACGCCTGAGGCCAGTCCATATTCGGAATCATTGGCGATATGAATTGCCTCTTCTTCATCCTCAAATGGAATTACGCAGAGCACAGGCCCGAAAACTTCTTCACGTGCTATTTGCATTTTGTTGTTCACACCAGAAAAAATTGTCGGTTCAATAAATCGTCCATTTGCAAATTCCGGTTCCCTGGCTGCATGGCCACCCAACACACATTCTACGCCTTCCTTTTTGGCAATATCAATATAGTCCAGTACTTTTTGGTATTGAGCGATCGTGGTGATGGGTCCTACTTGTGTTTCCATTTTGGAAGGATCACCCATTTTTGCTGTGGCGGCAAAATTCACCAACTTTTCTAATAATTCGTCGTATACATTTTTTTGAACCAATAGCCTCGATCCTGCAATACAGGTCTGTCCTGTGGCAGCAAAAATCCCTGATATGGCGCCCATCATGGCGCTTTCTAAATTGGCATCTTCGAAAATTATATTTGGTGATTTTCCACCCAGTTCTAAAGAAACTGGAATTAATTTTTTTGCAGCTGACTGATAAACTGCAACACCTCCTGTTTCACTACCTGTAAAAGCTACTTTCGAAACCAATGGATGCACCACAAGTGGTTGCCCTACTTCCTTTCCGTATCCAGTAACAATATTGATGACACCTGGTGGAAACCCTGCTTCTTCAAACAATTCTGCCATTTCTAATATAGAGGCCGAAGTAAATTCCGATGGCTTTATCACGATGGTATTACCTGCCGCCAATGCTGGGGCAAGTTTCCAAGTTGTCAAATTCAATGGAGAATTCCAAGGTGTGATAAGCGCCACAACACCCAGGGGTTCCTTGACGGTAAAATTAAACATGCCGGCTTTATCTGTAGGAAGTACTGCGCCTTCAATTTTATCTGCTAAACCACCAAAATAATAATACCACTGAGGCATATATTTCAGTTGGGCTGACATTTCTGCAATGAGTTTGCCATTGTCTCTTACCTCTGTTTGAGCCAAATCATCACCTTTTGCTTGAATCAAATCACCCAATCTGTAAAGCAAACGACCTCTCTGTGTGGCAGTTAATTTGGACCACTCTCCGTGACGAAAAGCATGATGAGCTGCTTGAACAGCTTTGTCTACATCTTGTGCATTTCCATTAGGGATCAGTGCCCAAGGTTTTCCGGTATATGGGTTTTCGCTTTCGAAAAAATCATTTGACGATGCATTTTCCCACTTACCGTTGATGTGCATTTTATATTTCTTCAAACTACTCATTTATATCTTTTTTATTTTAGTGAAATTTCTTTGCGTTTTCTCATTATAATATTTCCATTCATCATTCAATGTTTTTAGCTAAGCCAACATGTCATCGCTGCTACCAATGACGTAAAAAAATACGGTGATAATCCCCGGACCTGCCTTGCCGGCAGGCAGGCCTGTTCCGGGGTCTGTCGGCAATTTGAAAAATCATTTCTTATGGCAGGCAGATCCCAGAATAAATCTGGGAATAAACTGATGTTTTTTGACGTCATTGACAATTTGTGAATTTTAAAAAAAATGTTAATTCTCGCAGTGACGAAAAACTCAACAAACGTCCTCGTGGGGTCTTTTTTGGACCCCATGTTAGCTGTGGGGTCTCCAAAAGGAAGACCCCATAAAGACAAATTTGCTATATTAAACGTCATTGATTCATCATACTATAATTAATTATTTCGGCACTTCTAAAATTTGTTTATACTCAGCTCTTTTATTATTTAGTTTTGAATGGTCTGTAAATAAACTCACTGTAATAAAGGTAACTAAAGTAAATCCCAGTGTCCATGAAATTGTACCTATCGATTCCAGAAAGAATGCTTCTAGTGGGGTAAATGTTTTTGCGAAAAAGATAAGCATACCTACAACAATTGAAGCAACTGCTCCCTCCGTTGTACATCTTTTCCAATAAAATATTCCGATGGTAGCAGGAATAAGAATAACCGCCATGGATGAACTCATCAAAATAAGAGAATAGACCGATGCGGTTTTTAAGAAAAGACTCCAGATATAAATAAACCCCAATAGCCCCAGTGTGAAATTTCTTCCCAGTTTAAAATTGTTGCTCTTTTTCGATACATTTTTCTTTTTAAAGTCGTAGGTAACAAGCGAACCTGAAGAAAGTAATTGACTGTCAACAGTTGACATCCCAGCTGAAAAAACAGCCACTATCACAAAGGCACCAAAATATGGCGCATACTTTTTGAATATGGTACCCAATATAAAATCACCATCCTGAAGGCCATTTGGCAATAATGTAAAGGCACTATTGCCAATTACCCAAGTGACAAGAAACAGCACAAAAAATAGTATGGAAATTGCAACCGCTACTTTGGCAAGTGCCTGGGCATTGCGCGACATATACATTCTCTGCCACACATAAGGTAGGAAAAACCAGGATACCTGATTGATATATACTTCAAAAAACTTAACGGAAGGTTTAAAAACAAAATTCGATTCTTTTTTTGCAAATGCGTTACCTATCATTTCTTCCCAGCCTCCTGACCAATAAACTACCAAACAAGCAGTAGCTACCAGTAAAACTGACAACAATATACCCTGAATCATATCGGTCCACACTACGGCTCGGGCACCTCCATAATAGAGGTAAAGGGCCATTGCCACACAGACAATAGTAATACCAACTTCGTAGGATATCAGGTCGTCAGTGATCACCTCAAAGGTTTTGCCTACCGCAACCAATTGCGCTGCTGAATAGGGAATCATTCCCGCCAATCCTAAAACACCAACGAGTTTGCTGATCGTTGCACTTTCATAAAAATCACCCATTAAATCTCCAGGAGTAACAAAGTGTTTTACCTGGCCAAGTTTCCAGAATTTAACGCCTAAAAATATAATATGAATTGGCACAAAGCAGCATACGAATATCCACATAAAGCCAACACCTTTGCTATAAAATTCTGCGGGTGCTGCCACCACGGTGCCTGTAGAAAACAAACTTGCAGCCACAGTTCCTATCAGAGCTACCACGCCTACATCTCGTGCAGATAGAAAATAATCTTCTGTATTGGAAGACGACTTTTTATAAGCGTAAAAGCTGATTAGCTTAAGAAACCCAAGGTATAATGCCAGAATGATTAGTAAAAAAA
>CAZDRA010000063.1:3605-25108 GCA_964507705.1 uncultured Roseivirgaceae bacterium
AACCAGACCTTGTCAAATACACGCATGAAATTTCCGCCAAGAATTTTTGTGATATCACTATCAGAATATCCTCGATTTACCAATCCTTCTGTAACATTTATACAGTGTTCAATACTGGTCAATCCTTCCAGTCGTGACTGATGATAATTCAGGTCTAAATAAATTTCCGGATATAATTTTTGTGCATTTACATGGTCTTCAGGAACCCAGGAAGGACAAAAATCAAATGCAATACCAACATTGTCGGTCCCTGTGATTTTTACGATATAGTCAATCACATCCAGGTAGTCAGTGAGCGTACCTTTGTAATGATCTTGCAGTCCAAGAAACTGTGTGTAGGAAGGCAGCCCTATTAGTCCGTTTTGTTTTGCAAGTGCCTTTATGAGCTCATCAGAAACATTGCGTACATGCTTTTTCAACGACATTACCCCAGCATGAGAAACGACTACAGGTTTGTTGGAATATTCCAGCGCGTCCATAGCTGTTTTTGGCCCAACATGTGACAGATCAACCAAAATTCCTGTTTCATTTAATTTATGGACAAGTTCTTTTCCAAATCCGGTAAGGCCTGCATCGTTGTCTTGCTGTGCGCAAGCGCCACCCACACTATTTCGAAATTGATAAGTTAATTGAATGATACGTACGCCCAGATTATAAAAAACATCAACAAGTTTCAGGTTAGATTCTAATGGGAGAGGTTCTTGAAAACCCATAATAATTCCTGTCTTCTTGGTCGCTTTTGCGTTTCGAATATCATCGGCAGTCCGGATGAGGGTGAAGATGTTGCTGAATTTCTGAAGAGAGGTGTACCACTCAGAGATTTTATAAATGGTTTGGGTGAAAGTGTCTGTAGCGTAAGGAATAGTAAAGTTACTGGCCGTAATTCCAGAATCAATTAGTCGATGCAGGTAATCTGCTGTTTCTGGTGGTTTTGACATATATGTTAGCCCATCAACAATGATGGCTTCGTCATGAATTTTCTTCGCACGTAATTTTTGTTCTTCTGAGATCGTATTTGTTGCCGACATGATTTGATTTTAATATTTATAATTCTTTATATTTTACAATGACCGGATTTGTTAATTTGTCAAATAGTTCCGATATCTTTTCTGCTGGATTTTCAGGATTTATTGGGAAAATAACATAAGCATTCTTTTCTGCATACCTGCTCCCTTTTGGTACTTGCAAATCACCTTCTTTTACAAAGAAAAACCTTCTATCCCAATATCTTCCTCCTTTTTTAGATGAGGTAATTCTGGTTTCGGGATTGAGCATGGGAGATTCTTCACTATCAAGATTGGTGTTATCGTATTGGATGCGTATACTGCCGAATCCGTATTTCATACTGTCGTTATAAAAACAAAACCAGTCGGTATTGGCATCAACAGGCGTTTTTCTAAGTTCTTTAATAGAATAATGGGGTGTTAGAGGAGGATCATCATATAAATTTACAATTTTTACTCCGCCATCAGGAAGGGGAAACATAGCGTGAGTAAAAAGACTGTCCATGGTCATTTCATCATTTCGCAACATGGTGAGGACTACGCTATCGAGCATGGTCATTTTCGAGGAAAAAATAAAGTACGGCAAACCCGCATAGAACTGATAGCCTCCTTCTACCTGAATCTCTTCATATCCTTTTACTTTACCGGAACGATAAGTGGTAACCAAGTATGTACCTTGGTCAACAAATAGAGAGTCAAATTCACTAATGTGTCCAATAGTTTTATAGTCCAAACCTTCTTTTTGAAAGTTAGGTGCCCAATGCATATTGATATGCGACCGCTGTAGTTTCTGCCCACTATAGTTCTTTACGGTGAGGGAAGTAAGTTGCCCCGACCCTAAACCATTTTCAGTAGTTGCCTTTTCAGAAGTGAGGTTAGCTATATAATGTTCATTTTCTATTATCAATTCCATTCCTTTACCTTCTACTTTAAGGTCGGTAAGCGTTTCCGAGTCATTGGCAACTAGGACATCAAAAACTAGCGTCTCTTGAGCATCTATGCTGACAGGGAATAGGCAATTTATCACATAATTACCTGACACATTTTTTTCGCTTTGAAGTAATTGGCCTATTGTTAATTCTCCATTTTTTTCTGACCTGATGGCTATAGTTTCGCTCTGCAATAGTGCTCTCTTCATGGAAATTTCTACTTCGACATATTCCAAATCACGCACGATACTAGCTGATTCGGTAATGGTTAATTTTCCGATCAAATTGTCATTCGTACACGAAAAAAATAAAACCAGAATTAAACCGATTGACAAACGAAAAACGGAGTTACAATATGTGCTTATAATTTTCATTTCATGCTATTCTATAAAATCTAACACTAAACCAATTGTAATTTTTAAGATTATTTTTTTATAACTTTTTTAGTTATTTGTTTACCATTTTGCAAAGTAATTTTTACAAAATAAACCCCATTAGATAGGTTTGATATATTTATTCTATTTGATGTTGTTGCTTTAATTTTTTGCCTATTTTGATTGTAAATAATTACACTTTCTAAAACATCATCTTTTAACTCAATAGTAAAACTATCAGAAACAGGGTTTGGAATTATGGCAATCTTGTTTTCCAAGTCTATGTCATTTACTGCTACGATCAAATCATATTCATAGTAAGGATCATATTGATAAGCGCCAATATCCCATTTTGATTCTTGCGGTCGAGGATTCCCATCAAAATCTACTTTTATATCAATACCGTAGGTATTAAAAAAGATATCATAAGCATCGGATATAATACCTGAGGCGTTTACGGTGGGACTATCTTCTGATTGCAGATGAAAATCAATTGGAGGATTAACGAAGAGAGGATCTGTATAGATGCATCCTGCACAGAGTTTACTAGTGTTGTTATTATACAGTAGGTTATTGTAAATGGCGTCTGATATACATAAGCTGCAAAAGTAGGCGTTTTTGCTATTTGCAATGATGTTATTGGAAATCTCATAATGAGGAGATGCAGGACTATTTACTCCTGTACCACAGTTATAAATGGTATTATTCGCAATAACCGTTGCATCTTGATTAACACCATAGCCACTACAGTTATATATCAAATTTCCAATAACAAAAGGGAAAGACTCTGCATTTACAGGATCAATACCATCAACACTGTTGTATATGCGATTATAAATGATCCATATATTTTCCTGAAAACCCTCATCATTAATTCTGATTGCTTCTCTGGCAGAAGAATTGAAGATAATCTGATAACCGTAAATCTCATTTTGCGAAATAATAACATTTGTTGAGCCTTTTGCATCTATGGCATTCTCTCCATCTTCATACATGAGGTTGCCTCCAATAAAAATTCTATCTGCCTCGGCATTTGCAATTGCCGGAACCCAATTTCTATCAATAATCTGGACGCCATCATCACCATTGTGATATATATCATTGTCAAGAAGCCAAATATTTTCTGTTGCATTATCAATCAAGACACCAAACCTACCCGTCTCGGCTGTTGCCGGATATTCTCCATTATCATGAATATCATTATTATAAATAACAATATGTTGCTTAAGATTACCGGGTGTATAATCGTTTTTCCATGTCCAAAGCAAAATGCCTGAACTATTTTCACCTGTGATTTCAGAATTTCTAATGGCAAAATGATTGGTTGGCTGATAAATTTTTATAGAAGGACCATTAATAAAAATATTTTCTAAAATAACATAGGAAAGATTTCTTACTATAATTTCATTATTTCCCGACAATGCGCCGATTTCAAACCTAACACTGTTGCTTGCTCCTCTAATAAAAATTGGTTTTGCAGCTGTACCTGAAGCATCTATTATTGGTAAATATGTGCCTCCATGGATATTTTGAGTGTTGACATAGGGTCCGTTGTGCACTTCTACAACACTACCTTCAGCAATATTACTGGGCAAGGTCAATCTTGGAATAGCACCTGTGCCATAAGGATTGCTTGCGTCTGTAGCACTGGCATTTTGGTTGTCAACATAATGAGTGTAAGGCCCATTTCCTGCATCTTTATAAGGTTCTAATCCGCTACCAAAATCATATTGGGCATCTGAATACATAGTGTGTAACTCATCAATACCAAATTCAGGTGCAGGTATTCCCAATGGCGGAACATATTGAGCAAAAGATTGGAAGCCAAATACCAATAATATCAATATTGTTAATTGACAAAATTTATTTCCTGCTTGTTGAAATTCAGGTAATGCAAGTTTTACTTGAAAGTATTTTTTTTTAAAGTGCATTTTATATAAAAATAAGTCACAACTGATTATGAACCATGTGAGCCAAAATAAGCATTTTTTGGAAGCTTTCTTCAGGTGATGATGTAGCGGTAAAAAGGGGATATTGTCGTATATCCCCCTTTTGTCATGCCTGAGTGACTATCTTATCATACGATCTCACTCTACCATGAATTTGCCTGTCCAAATCCCTCTGTTACCTTCAATAACCTTAAACACATAAACCCCTTTCAAAAGATTTGCTCTTTCTATTCTCAAACTTTTTTGGGAAATGCTATCTATAGTTTGCACCTCCCTCCCATTCATATCAAATATGCTAATATCATAAGGCTCTCCAGAAAAATTTTCAAAGGTTAAAGTTGCATAACTTCTGATCGGATTTGGATATAGCGTTAGGCCATTGTTTTGAATATCGTTTTTTATTGCAGTTACCAGTTTTTCTGCCACATAATTTGCGTCATATTCAAATGCGCCCAGGTCAGGTTTTGGCCCACTATAAGGCAAACTCACACCTTGTTGCGCTTCCCATGTCAGCGGCCTGTCTAAGGTGAGAATATTATTTGCGTAGTCAACTGATGAAATTATTGCCCAATCGGATTGCCCTTCCAGCTGAATGGTATCTCCTGGAACAACACCAAATCCATCTGTAAACCAACCCGCATCATCCACGTCCATGATTGTATTGCTTGTTCCTGAGATTGTTGTAGTGGCAAGAAATGCCCCTGCATCAATCATAGGACTTCCTTCATACAGGTGAAAATCTCTAGCAGTAGGATTATAAAAATCAGGGTTTTCCTGTAAGCTATTTTTTATAAGACTGTTCTTATTATCTTCCCACCAACTTAGCGGCTTGGGTGCTCTGTTAAAGGTTGAGCTCCTAACCCCAAATACAAAAGCATAAAGGTCTTCTTCTGCAGATGGGAAGAAATTATTGTTATCAAATAGAATATCTGATTCTCTTCCTGTTATTATGTGAACCACGTTATCCTTCAATTCCTCGTACCATTCCCAGCGAGTGTCGTTTAACGCAAATTCATTTTCGTAAAAAATGTTATTTACGATTTTTTGATTAGAAAAAATAACATCTGGTGGTATCGCACCTGGCGCTGCTGTAACTTCTTCTGGTGCCCCAATAGCCCCCAATCTATTGTCATGGAATACATTATTGTAAATCCTATTTTCATAACAGTAAGATGCTTCCCCACCATAAATGCTAAGAGATAATCCGGGACCAGTCATATCGTAAAACAGATTATTTCGTATTATTCCATATTGCCCTGCGTATTGAATCCCCGAATAAGGTGACGAATCCCCAGAGGAAGGGGTAAATGCAAACACATTGTTTTCTACTATATTATACTTAGAGTCATCATAAGAATTCATCTTGGGAAACTCTTCACTTCCAAAGCCTGTATTTTCACAATCGTAAATTTCGCCTATTTTCTGTAATTCATTGTGCATATAGTTATTGCGTATAATATTATAGTTACTGCATTTAAACGTCCATAAGACATGAAACCCTTTTGTGAAATTATTGCCCTCCACAAGGTTATAGTCACTCTCTTGTACGTAAAGATTATCCTGGGTAGTATCGTGCAGTTCATTGTTTAAAATCTTGGCATAGTGACACTGTTGTAAAAACACCCCGGTTTTAGAACTTCCTCCTGAATCCAAGGCTCTTTCAAACACATTATTTTTAACAATAAGATAGTTAGACCCTAAGGCATTTAACCAACGTCTTACCTCCCTAACTTGGAGGCCTTCTATGGCAATGTAATCCTTCTTCTCTATCCAAATTGCAGGTGAAAGCGATTCTCCGGTTATTTCAACTACCTCATTTTGGTAGTTTTTGAATGTGATATAATTGCCTTCCGTTCCTGAATTTTGCGGACTCAATTGACTTGTAAAAACTCCTGCTCTAATTGATACAGTAGTGCCCGCCGTGGCCGCACCTGCAGCACCTGCCAGCGTTTGGTAGGCATCCCCGTCGGAACCACTACAATTTCTATTGCCAATGGAATAGTTGCCACTGCAATCTGTAGATAGTTGATTGTCAACATAAATCACCTGACCAACAGCAGATGGTCCATTAAAAAGGAGAATAATGAAACTAAATAAAGTAAGTATAGTAATTGCTCTTGTAATTTTCATTTTTATTTGTCTTTAAAGTGTTTTAATTCTTTCAATTATCTTTTGTTTCCATATTATTCAACCCACATACCATTCAGCATTACTTTTTTAATATTGTACATGGCCTTGATATCAACAATAGGATCTCCTTCTATTAATATCAGATCAGCTTGTTTACCTGCTTCAATACTTCCCAACCGATGGTCTATTTTTAAGAAATGTGCGTTTTCTATGGTTGATGCTTTGATTATTTTCATATTGTCCATGCCAGTTTTAGACAGCAATTCCATCTCGTGCTGATAGGACCACCCTTTTTCGGCATAAGTCACCCACGGACCATGAGAGCCTACTACAATTCTGACATTGGCTTTTTGACATCTACCGATAAAGTTCATCATGTGTTGAAAGCCCATCAAATTTATGCTGTCTTTCCTTTCACCTTCAATCCTGTATTCATAGGCACCCAATGTAGGTGTTAAAAAAGTTTGGTGCGTCACTAAAAAATTAATTAAAGAATCAGCTGCTTTACCATTCACATCAATCTCTTTCCACATTTCAAATCGTCCAGATTTTCGCTCATCATTATCGGCAAGCATATTTTGTCTAAATACTTCTGCTCTTTTCCTTGATACTAATGCTGTTCCCACAGAAGTGACATGTTCTATACCATCCAAGCCTGCCAATACTGCCTGACGGGCATCGGTAATTTCTAAATGTGCAGTTACCGGAAGGCCATGAGCATGTGCAATATCACACACTTCCTTGATAAGCCCGAGAGACAATCTATGGTATATCTTGATCGCAGAAACTCCTTGACCTATTAAATAGTCCATAGCCATTCTGACTTCTTCTTTATCCCGAACGACATAACAATCCTTGGGCCAGGTAGGTGGTGGCATATCTAAATGCGGACCGGTAAGAAATAATCTGGGTAGCGGATCTCCTGTCTGTCTTTCATAATCGTAAGCCTCTATCCATTGACCCGGATCTCGTATGGAAGTGATGCCGTTTCGCACAAATTTGGTTGGAAAATGTTTTACATAGTCATAGTGAAAATGTGAATCGATCAATCCGGGCATTAGCGTTAATCCGTCTCCTTTGATGATTTCTGCATCTTCCGGAATCTGGATAAATGCGGCCTCTCCTATCTCATCAATAAGTCCGTTACGCACAATAACTGTTGCGTTTTTTAGTGGAGATTCTGAGATTCCATCAATTAGAGAAACACCTTTGAAGGCTATGGTTTTATTCCCAACTGGTATTTCGCTATGATTAATTTCTTTGGCTAAAAACGTTACCTCCATAGCAGAACTCTCTATGGTTGAGACAGGTTTAGAACAAGAAAAAAAACTGATTATAATAAATAAATAATGGGCGGCTATTATTTTAGATTTCATACAAGAGATTTTAGACCGGAGTAGATCGCTAACAGACCATAATTGACTAGTCCACATTTTTTTATGCGGGATTGAAGCATAAAAAAAGGCGTCTTGCCCCTACGGAACAAGACGCCTGAATAACATTCAATTAGTACCCAGGGTTTTGTGTATACCCTACGAGATCAACTTCATCTTGAGGAATTGGAAGCAGATAACGAAAAGTAGCAAAGTTAGACTGAGGCTCACGCCCGGAAGGACCAAATACCTCACCACCTAAATCTCTACGAACGATATCGTACCATCTTTTCCATTCAAAAGCAAACTCAATACGTCTCTCTTCCAACACAAGTGTTCTGAAATCTTCTTGAGAAGGTGTACCCACTACATCAGCTGGTACAGCTGAAGGCTCATAAGTGCCATAACCATTTCCAAAAAAGTCAATTGTACCACCTCTTCTTGCCCGGCTTCTAATTTCATTTACATAACCAACCGCCTCGCCTGTTTGACTCAGCTCATTGGCTGCTTCAGCAGCAATAAGCAATACCTCAGCATACCTAAATGCAGGATAATCTAAATCTGACCTCCAACCAGCAGTAGTTTTCGCTTCTCCATAAAACCTGTTCCATTTGGAAGCATGAGGCAAGGGAATAGCAAAATCTGTGTAAGGTCTGACAATACCCGTACCGTCTCTCAATATTAAGGAATCAGTAAAACTCACTTTTTTTCGATAGTCAACTGCGTCCCAATCGTTGTAAACAGTCATAGGAGGAATTAACATACTCCATCCTCGAATAGGTTTATCTCCACCTGACACACCATTGAATGGTCCGTGTGTTTGATCATTTTCCAACGTAGTACCACTACCATTACCTCTTTGATTACCTGTGAAATCCATAATAAAAATGTATTCCTTTGAACCCCATTGTTCCGTATCTCTATACAAATCCTGGAAATCTCCAGCCAATTCATAGTCCAATGTTCCAGCATTGTCAATTACCCACTTGGCATTATTATAAGATTCCTGCCAGTTGCCTAAGGTCATATGAACAGATGCCAAATAAGAAGCTGCAGTTCCTTTTGATGGTCTCGATCTTACACCTCCTTGAGGATTGGTAGATAAATGATCAAAAGCAAAAGTTAAATCTTCAATAATTTTCGCATATACTTCAGCAGATGACGATTGTTCTAAAGTAGATGGATCTTGGTCTGTGTTATCGATGTAAGGGATGTTTCCATACAAACGTACCAAATGGTAATAAACAAAAGCACGCACAAATCTGGCTTCCCCTATGAATCTATTTCGCCTAGCTTCCTCGGGTTCTTCTACTATAGCCAAACCCTCTATTGCCGTATTTGCGGTAAGAATTGTTTGATAAGAAACTCTCCATAAATCTCTCACATAGCTATTTGTAGGAGTATATGTGAAAGGACTTAATTCAATATAATCGCTAAATTCAAATCCAGTATCAATCATGTCGCTCATTAGCTGTAATGCCGATGTCAAGCGACCTCCATAATAATTTGATGAAGCCATGGTGGCATAGGTACCCATAATCATGGGTACAACATCATTTACTACTTGAAAGTATCCGGAAGGCGTAAGTGCCCCTACATTCGTTTCTTCCAAGTCTGCGCAGCTGGCAAAAAAAACTGCGATACCTAAAATTGATATTTTAAATATATTTTTCATATCTATAATATTTTTAATTAACAATAAATTTTAAAATCCTATGTTTAATCCTACAGTATAAGACTTAACATTTGGATAACTACCATAGTCAAGTCCTTGATTCAAGGCACTACCTCTTCTATATGCTACTTCTGGATCTATTCCTTCGTAATTTGTCATAGTTAGGAGATTTTGACCACTGATGTAGATACGAGCAGATCTCAATTTGATTTTACTCAATAAGTCCGAAGAAAAATTATACCCTAAAGCAATATTTTTCACTCTTATGTAGCTGGCATCACTTATCCAACGATCGGAAGTAACATTTCCTCTTAATGCATTTGCCCGTGGAATATTGGTATCAGTATTAGCTGTAGTCCATCGGTTAAGTGCATCAGTAGTAGCATTACTTCTTCCATTTAGCGTACCCAGTTCCATTAGTGTATAATTCAACATATCACCACCTTGAGAACCCTGAATAAAGATATTTAAAGTAAAACCTTTATAACTAAAGTCGTTATTCCATCCCCAGGTAAAATCAGGGTTAGGGTCTCCAATAATGGCACGGTCTTCATCTGTTAATTCGCCATCGCCATTTAAATCTCTAAAGCTCTCGCCTCCTTCACCTTCACCGCCAACTAATATAGCATCTCCAACTTGAGAAACACCTTCATAGATATATCCCCAAAAAGCACCTACGGCTAGGCCTTCTCTCAAAAGCTGTGTGTTTCCACCTCCAGGCAATGGAGATGAACTATAAAATAGATCATTTCCATCGGTATCGTTTTCAGGAAGTTTTATTACTTCATTTTTATTGAAGGAAATATTTGCATTTGAATTCCATTTTAATTCACCTTGCAAAATGCCTGCGTTTATGGCCAGCTCTAACCCTCTGTTTTCCATTGTTCCAATATTTTCGACTCGGGTTGGAACGCCACCTACACCAGGTAATCTAGCTGAGAACAAAAGATCTTCAGTTGTCATCAGGTAAACGTCACCTGTAAAGCCAATTCTGCCATCTAAAACCTCAAGATCAATTCCTATATCTGTTTGCGTGGTGGTTTCCCAAGTTAAGTCAGGATTGGCTACTTGAGTTACCAAAATTGCATTAACCGGACTGCCCTGCACTGTAGCAAAGGTATTTCCAAAGAATGCCTGTGACTCATACGCATCTATTGCTTTATTTCCTACTTGCCCCCAACTGGCACGTAGTTTTAGCAAGCTAATGGCGCTAGAATTCGACATGAAATCTTCATTAGAAATTTTCCAACCCAATGCTGCTGCTGGGAAAAATCCATATTTATTATTCTTTGCAAATACTGATGATCCTTCCCTGCGTCCCGTTACTGTAAGTAAATATTTGTCATTCAAGGTATAATTCAGTCTTGCATAGAATGATTCATACTCTTCATTAACTAATCTAGAATTAACAACTGAAGGATCTGATCCTGCGCTCAAGTTCCAATATGAATAGGAGTCAGAGTCAAATCCCGATGCTACCGCAGATATTCTCTCTGATCTATCTTTTTGCCATGAATACCCGGCCACAACGGTAAGGTTATGCACATCTGCAAACGTTTTTGAATAAGTAAAGTAGTTTTCAGTAATTAGACTTGATCGTTTACTAAAAGCAAGCGTTGCTTCACCATCTGATGATTCTCCTCGCACCAGCGTAGTTGGGGAAAATTTTCCAAATCTGCTGTTACTTGTACTCAGCCCTAATGTAGTTTTAAATTTAAGCCCATCGAGGATATTAATTTCTGCATACACATTACTCTGTAAAATATTGTTTACGGTTTCTATCTGCAGGTCTGTCGCTTTTGCAACTGGATTATCGAGAGGTAAACCACGTTCAGTAACTGAATAATTGCCATTGGCATCAAATATTCCCTGAGTAGGGCTAAATCTATAAGCATTTGACACTACACCACCATTGAAATCGCCACCTTCCTGAGTTTCTTGTCCACTTTGGACTGTTCCACGAGCAAAGATGCTAGCTCCAAAATTAAATGCTTTGGAAGCTTTGATATCAATGTTTGAAGTAATAGAAAACCTTGAAAAATCCGAGTTTAATATCACACCATCTTGATCATAATAAGCTCCTGATAAATAGTAATTCACTTTATCTGAGCTACCTGCAACAGAAAGTTGATAATTTTGAATACCACCGTTTCTATATAGCTCGTCTTGCCAATCAGTCCCTTCTCCTGTTAATTCAGGAGTGAAAGTTGGGTCCATTTCCTGAATATAGCTAGTATATTGATTTGCATTAAGCAATTCCAAACGATTTATTGTTTCTTGTGTTGACCATGAAGAGGAAAAATTAATTTGTGTTTTACCATCTTTACCTCTTTTAGTAGTAACCATAACAACACCGTTGGCTCCCCTGGCTCCATAAATTGCCGTTGCAGAAGCATCTTTTAATATTTCTATTGACTCAATATCTTCAGGTGGTGGTATTGTACCATTTACTAAACCATCGACTACATACAAGGGATCATTGCTTGCAGTAATTGAAGTATTACCCCTTATTTGTACCCTGTAGCTCGAACCCGGTTCACCATTGGTTGAGGTAACGGTAACCCCAGCGGCTCTACCTTGCAATGCCTGAATAGCATCAACAGCAGGGTATGCTGTTAATTCCTCAGAACTAACTGAAGCAACAGAACCTGTCAGATCACTTTTCTTAACACTACCATATCCAACCACAACTATTTCTTCCAGTGCTGTAATATCCGGTATCATGGATAGATTAATGATAGTTTGGTTTCCAACAGTAATCTCTTCCTCCACGTAACCTACTGAGCTAAATACTAAAACAGCATTTTCAGCCAGCACCTCAAGCGAATAATTTCCTTCAACATCTGTTACAGATCCTTGTGAAGTACCCTTTACCACAACATTTACACCTGGTAAACCTTCTGAATCATCTGCAGAAGTGATGCTTCCTGTAACGGTAATTCCCTGAATCATGATTTTTTCTTCAATCTGCAATGATTCTGATCCTGCACGTTTTCCGACATGGATATAACTATTAATTCTTTTGAATTTTAAATCCGACTCTTTTGAAATTTGCATCAAAACAGTTGCCAAATCTGAGTTAGTAAAACTGAGAGAATATTTCCTTTTCAAATCAACTTTTTGACTATTGTAGGCAAACGTGAATCCTGTTTTATTTTCAATCTTATTTAATACCTGCTTTAGAGGTACATTTTTTACATCAATGGTGATATAAATTTCCTGAATACTTTTTTCAATATTTTGAGCATTTAGGTTTTCGGCCATAACTGCTCCGTATAAAATACATTGAAAAATAACGCCATAAATTGCTCTTCTAGACATGATAATTACTTGTCTGAGTAAAATAGATTTCATAATTTTAGTGTTCTTAAGTGAATAAATAACTTGAGAGATTGCTTCATATGTTGTTTGTGTGTCTTCCAAACGTGTTTACAACAAATAAAGCATCAGCGAAAGTCAGTAGATTTCCTATTTGCTGGCTTTCTTTTTTGTTTGTATTTTGCTTTTTAGCTTGTATTGCTTCCCATAATTAATTGTGTTTAGTGAATAAAAACTTTTTTTCCTTTTATTTCGTAATTAAAATCAGATGTAAAACCCATACCCTCTAAGACAACCTCCAAAGGTGCATTAGTATATGACCCGCTAAATCCTCCCTCAATAGTGGCCCATTCTTCAACAGCAATTTCTACCCCATACCACCTTTCCAACTCTTTAACAACTTCATTAATCTTAGCTTCTTTAAATATTAATTTTCCTTCTTTCCAGCTGATCGTTTCATTAAAATCAAAAATTGACTTACTAAAGTCAGATGATTGATGATCGTAAACTAGCATTTCTGTAGGATCTAAATATTCTAAATGACTTTTTCCCAACCCATCTTGCTTTTCAATTATTACATTTCCTGTGACTAATGCTACTCTTATTTTATCTTCAAATGGAAAGGCCTCAACATTGAAAGTTGTGCCAAGTACTTTAACATTCAAATCGCCAACGATTACATTAAAAGGATTTAATGTATCTTTAACTACATCAAAAAATGCTTCTCCGATCAGGCTAACGGTACGATTTTCTTTGAAATCAGTATAATACTCTATATAACTTTCCGAGTTTAATTTAACTTTACTACCGTCAGGTAATGTGATGAGCGTTTTCACGCCCCGAGGATTGCTTTTAACAATAAGTTTATTTGAAGAACTAACAGCCTCAGCAGGTTTCCAATAATTGCGCGTTTGATGAATAACCAATGAAGTGGTAATTAGAATTAATATAGTTGCAGCAATTTTGCGGAACCAACCAGTAACTAATTTGTTTTGTCTAAATGATTTTGAAGTATTTTTATTTATGATATTGGTCTTCGAAATATTTAGGCCCAACCTCTCAGATAATTTTTTGTAAGTCTCATTACTCCCAGTAGCTTTCAATTCATATTTTCCGTTTAAAAAAGCTTCTTTATAGCTATGATAGAGGCTAAGGTTACTTTTGGATTCATTAAGCCAATCCTTCAATATCTCATTTTCCTCTTCTGTCACCTGTCCGGTAAGTTCTCCAGTGATTATTAATAATATTTTCTCTTCTATCATTTTCCTTTGTTCTAACATTATAGACAGGTAGAAAATGAAATACCCCAAAAAGAAAATTATTTTAAGGAAATAACTATAGTAGATCTAATAAATGTCTCGCTAAACATTCCAATAGTTCTTTTTATAAAAAATATATTCTTTTGAAAATCGACAGGTAGCCCTTTATCTAAAATTTTGGAATTTCTCTTATTTTGAGTGACTTATGAAAATGTAACGACGAATTATCTAATAAAAAAAAGTAACAATTAACAACAAACTAAAGCGATTAATTTGCTTTCTTTTCGAAGTACTTGCCATGTAAATTTTAAGAACCGATCGTATTCGTTTCATGGCAATGAGTAATTGATTTTCAACCGCTTTTACACTAATATCTAATGCCTCTGCAACTTCTCTATACTTCAAACCATCTTCCCTTACCATGCGGTAAATTAACTGACATCTTGGAGGTAAATCGCTAATGGATTTTTCTAATTCTTTCGCTAATTCCTTTCCCAGAAATAATTTTTCAGGTTCCACGTATTCTATCATTTTAGAAGTCGAATACTCATCTAGTAATTCCGTGATAATACTATTTCTTTTTAAATAATTCAGTGCCTGATTTTTGAGTAGCGTATAGGTGTAGTTGTTGAAATTTACAATAGTGGTTAATTTTTTTTTGTTTTTCCAAAGCTTAGCAAAAACATCCATAACAACTTCTTCTGCAGTTTCATTGTTACGTACATAATAATGTGCTATTCGTAAAAAACGAGGGTAATAATAGTCGAAAAAAATTCGGAATGATGCTTCATTACCTTTGGCGATTTCTTCTATTATTTTTTTCAGATATTTATCTCCCATTATTTGTGAATGATAAAATGGCATCTAACTTAGAAATATTTAGCAACAATTGATCATGTAATTAAAAAAAATATATTATATCGAGGATTAATAAATGACAATCAAAAATTTTGTGCCTATAAGAAAACACCCTTGTGTTAACAATAATAAGTTTTAAGCAACTCTTAAAGTATTGGGGAAAACATTTACCTATTATACCTCTTTTAAATAGAACATTCAAATGATTTTTTTTATCATAGTTTAAAGGATTCAATATCAGATTGGGGAAAACGAATTTTGAGAAAATATAAATCATTAGGCGATTATTAGCTTCAAAAAATACATTTAAACAACAAACCAAAAAAGCCTCTAAATCAAGTGATTTAGAGGCTTTTGCAGAGAGTGAGGGATTCGAACCCTCGGTACCTCGCGGTACAACGGTTTTCAAGACCGCCGCGTTCGACCACTCCGCCAACTCTCTGTGTATTATTATTTTTAGTCCTTTTCAGTAATTAAAACTACCGCCCTTAAATTGGGATTGCAAATGTAGAATTTTAAAGTTTTCTCGCAAAAAAAATCAACTTTATTCTTTCAATTTTTCTTGAATATCTTCTCTTTGTTGAGCTGCCTGATCTATGCTGGAGTTAACTTCATAACCTACCAGCATTATCACAGAAATCATATATATCCAAACCATCATTGCAATCATTGCACCGATAGACCCGTACAATTTATTGTAAGTTCCAAAATTGGTAATGTAAAACGAAAATAAATAGGATACGAAAATTGATAATAGTGTGGCAACAATAGATCCTATGGAAATAAATTTCCATCTGTTGTGCAATGCCGGAGCAAAATAATAAATCACAGATATTGTAATCAAAAACAATATGAACAGCACGATAAATTTTAACACGAGAATACTGTAAAATAAAAAGTTCTGAGCCATCAATCCATTTTCAACCATAAATTCTAAAGCAAAACTTCCAACAGTTAATAGCATGATCGAAAAAAATAAAACCGCAGCCAATATTACGGTCAGGAAAGTCGCAATTAACCTGGTGGTCCAATAACCTCTATTTTCTATCGTCTTGTATATTTTATTAAATGTCTGGGCCAATTCCATCATCCCGTTTGTAGAAAGGATAATCGAAAACAAAACACTAAATGACAATAAATCTCCCCTGGGGTTTGCTACAACATCATGGATGGTTTGGCTTATCTGCTCAAGCATCACAACATCATCAATCATGGCAATCATGTTTCCCCTGATATTGGGGATGGGAATATATGGAATAAGAGAAAAGAAAAATATTATCGCTGGAAATACAGCAAGTGTAAAGCTAAAAGCAACACTGGAAGCCTTATGAAGAATGTCGTCATTATTAATATTGACAACAAGATTTTTCATTATTCGATAAATTGAAACATCTCTGTTCCTGATATGAATGTTGTCTAATCTGCGAACAACATTTTTATAAGTGTTGGAATCAATTAATAATCCTATAAAATTATTTTTCGCCATTAAATAATGGTTTAAGCAATCTCAAGATAGAATCTGGTGTTTCGCAGGGTTTTCCACTTTTCATATTGACAAATGCCAATATTGTTTCTCCTATATTTATCAATTTTTCTCTTTCATTGTAAATCTCATATTCAAAAGTTATTCTTTTTGATGGCAATTCTTTCAGAATAATTTTAACAGTAAGGAGATCATCATATTTGGCAGGTCTTATAAATTTAGATTTGTTTTCAACCACTGGCATCATCACACCTTGCTCCTCCAAAATTTTATAGCTAAATCCCATTTTTCGAAGCCATTCTGCCCGTGCTACTTCATAATATGTAGCATAATTGCCATAATAAACATAGCCCATTTGGTCGGTCTCGGCATACCTCACTCTAATATTTATCTTCTGTGTCAGCATGGATTATTTATAAATTTTCGCTTTATTCAAAGCTTGTTGAAATTTTTTTGCGTTGATAGCATGCTCCCTCAGACTAGCGGCAAAATTATGATAACCAGAAAAATCTTCCTTCGCACACATGTAAATATAGTTATGCTCTTTATAATTAAGCACAGCGTCAATTGTGGTGATAGATGGAAAATTAATTGGCCCCGGTGGCAAGCCTGCATACTTATATGTATTGTATGGGGAGTCAATTTCCTTATGGATATTTAATACTCTTTTAATCGTGAAATCTCCAACGGCATAAATCAAGGTAGGGTCTGCCTGCAAAGGCATATTCCTTTTCAAACGATTCAGATACAACCCGGCTACGATTGGTCCTTCTTCATTGTGGAATATTTCTGCTTGCACTATCGAAGCCAATATTGTTACCTGTACCGGATTCATACCCAATTCTCCAGCCTTAGTTATTCTTTCGGTATTCCAAAATCGATTATACTCCTTGTGCAATCTTTTCAATAGGTCTTCGGCTGACAATGTCCAATACACTTCATATGTGTTTGGTATAAACATGCACCTGAAAGTTTCATGATCAAAACCAAAAGATGTTGCAGTATTGTCAGATTCAATAATATTCAAAAAACTTTGCTTGTCAAGTTCAAGTTTGACTGTCAATTTATCAGCGACATCTGTCATCAACCTGGCATTGTTGAAGGTAATTCTTACCGGTGATTGATCTCCGGCGCGCAACATTTGAATCACTTCAAAGTTATTAGAATTTTTTCGAATCAGATATTTACCAGGCTTAACCAATTTATGGTATTTCAACAGCTTTGCCAACATCCCAAAAGACACTGCTTCATTCACAAATTTGTCGTTGTAAATTATCCGTTGGACGTCTTCAAATGTTGCCCCTGTTGGGATAAACAGGAATCTATCTTCTTTTTCCAGTAAAAAATTTGGAGTGTATATTACCTGGTAAAAGTAAAAACTAAACGATGACATCAACATTGTCATGATCAGTACTCCCAATATTAATATCTTTCTTTTATCCATAACTAGTGACAAAAATAGATAAAAAATCATCTGTAACAATTAATGAAATAACTTAGCTGATAAATAAAGAAGGTAAATAATAACACACGTAAATTGATAATATTATTTCACTGAACTTATATTATACAGGTTAAACTTGATGCCCTTGTTGGTTTTGAAACCAACAAGTCCTATTACTAAATCAATGGTTGATGAAAAATTGTAGAATCGACTTCTTGAAAACTTTGCGCTTTGATGTTTTTTTCGTCAAATTGACAAACTTTTTATTCTTGCCTATCCACCAAAGGAAATATGAGGAAATCGAAAGCTATTTTTCTGAAACTTTATGAGGACAATCCTGATCAAAGGAAAATTGACACCATAATAAATATCCTTCGAAATGATGGTATAATCATATATCCTACCGACACAGTTTATGCATTGGGATGTAGTATTATGAGCAAAAATGCGATCTCAAAACTTGCACGACTAAAAGGAATAAAACCCGGCAAGGAGCGGTTTTCATTAATATTTGAAAGCTTGAGTCAGATATCGGATTATACAAAAAATATTTATACGCCAATTTTTAAGATGATGAAAAAGGCATTTCCCGGTCCATTCACATTCATTTTATCAGCAACCAATAAGCTACCAAAATCCCTAAATACTGCTAAAAAAACCATTGGGGTTCGCGTACCAAACAATAATATTCCAAGGACGATAGTTCAACAACTGGGTTTTCCCATAATTACCACATCCATAAGGGATGAAGACGAAATAATTGAGTATTCGACTGATCCGGAATTGATATATGAAAAATTTGCTGATTTAGTAGATGTAGTTATTGATGGAGGATATGGGAATAATATCCCATCTACCATTATTGATTATACCGGAGCAGATTTTGAAGTAGTACGGGATGGCTTAGGGGATGTAGATACTATTTTATAATCGGAGTCAGTATTAAGTGTCTAATTTTAGAAATACTTAGCATTTTGATAGCTGCCACTTCCCGTCATTCAACTCTCAGCTTCCAACTAATCATTAATTCCTATAAATACCAGTAGAAACTAATTCAAATTGAAATTTCGAAACCGATAAAATCAAATTCCCTATAATAGACAGATTGCATTGTAACAATTAGACAACTAATTTATAAATTTGAATAACTGAAACTTACCCGACTACAAACATTAATCAAGATTGAATTGTAGGCACTGATCAACATTGATAACTAAAAACCAACTCATGGATATCGAACGAATATTACAAAAAGTATCATTGTTTAGTGGACTGGAATCAAAATCTTTGGGTATGCTCATTCCCCTTTTTGAGGAGGAATTACATTCGGCTAAAATCAAGATATTGAGAGAGGGCGAAATGGGTGATTCCATGTATATAATTATTGATGGACAGGTGAACATCACCAAACTAAACGAGGACAACAATGAAATACACATTACTTTTCTTGGTAGTGGATCATACTTTGGAGAAGTGTCACTTATTGATCATCAACCTCGCTCTGCAAATGTGATTGCAGAGACAGATACAACAGTGCTGAGATTGAAAAAAAGTGTCTTTGAAAAGTTGCTACTGGATGACAAAACCTTTGCGATAAATTTTTATAGGAATTGCCTTAACGAGACTATAAATCGCATGCGCAATACAGCTACAAATCTCACTTCATCAAAAACTGTATTGGATCAAAAAAGTTCTCAATTGGACCAAATCAATGTCGAATTGTCCAATGCAAAAATTATCCAGGACTATTTTGTTGGACAAGATCAGCTTACCTCGGAATGCTTTAAAAAACATAATGTAAGACAATCTCATGTTTATCAACCATACCTTGACGTGGGAGGTGATTTTCTCACGCTAAAAAATTTCTCTGACGATAAAGTGGGCTTTATGATAG
Source organism: uncultured Roseivirgaceae bacterium (assembly GCA_964507705.1). Taxonomy (GTDB): domain Bacteria; phylum Bacteroidota; class Bacteroidia; order Cytophagales; family Cyclobacteriaceae; genus JAAUQL01. Next base: position 23,296 of record CAZDRA010000063.1, read on the forward strand.
CTGATGTAATGGGGCATGGTATTTCGGCAGCATTAGCAACTGGAGTTCTGAGAAGTGGATTTACCATATTTTCAAAGCAGTATGGTGAAAACCCAATAGAACTGATGAACAAAATGAATGGGCATATTTATGAAATTTTTACTTCTCTTTTTGCCACCGCTTATTATGCTTTGGTGGATATGAAGGAATCAAAAGTAACAATAAGCAAAGGCGGCCACATGCATCCGCTGGTTTGGAAAAATAGCTTGGGCGAAATGCTTCCTATTGACATTCTCGGACCAGGATTGGGCATTATACCCAAAGCACAATTTCATGAACTCGTTATTGAAATCGAGAAAGGAGACAAAATGCTTTTTTATACTGATGGGATTGCTGAACAGCGCAACTTTGAAGGTGAGATGTTTTCGGATGAAAGATTGGAAGAATTGTTTGTTAATTACTGCAAAAAAAATGACGCCCAAATTGTTCAATCCATCTATTCAGACTTTAAGACCTTTTGTAATAACAACAACTTGCAAGATGATGTCACACTTTTCCTGCTGGAGTTTTAATATAATAGCTCGGTGTTTTTTTATTTATCTGATTGTCTGTTAATTACTGGGCAATTAGGCTTGAAGTTAATGGACTTATATTCTGTCGTTTAATTTGTAATTTACAATTTCACGAAGTGTAATTAATGGGAACATTTATTAATTCATTGCTTCGGCAAACTTTCCAAAAGATTTCATTGCTAAAACCTGTCTAACAGATCAAAAAACAAAGAGAATGAAAGGGTTCCAGGCATTCCGGACCCTTAAGAAAAATGAGGCCAAGTTGATTATTATCTTTGTTCCCGAAAGATATTAAAGCGTTTCAAATACTATGTCAAACCTGCCTTCCGCAGGCCGAGACCAACAATAGCGATTATAAAACTAACTGTCAACTAATCATAATTCAGATTCACGCTTCCTCCAGAGGTAGAAAGATGAACCAGAATACCGCCACCATTTACTGTTCCGGTAACTCTATCTGATTTTGATGATCCACTGAAATTTTGCAAAGAGGTATTGACTCTATTTCCTCTTAAATCCAAATCTAAACCAAGGCCAGAAGGTATCGTTGCATTCACGCTTCCTCCGCTTGTTTTCAATACGAGCTCATCCTTCAATTCAGTAATGCTGGCATTGATGCTGCCTCCACTTGTATGTGCTTTTACAGATCCTTCGACAGATCTTATTTTAATTCCTCCACCAGAGGTATGCACATCAATATCACCAATAATATCTTCCAGATTTATAGAACCTCCACTGGTATGTGCCTCCAATTCACCTTTCAGGTCATTAATATTTATACTTCCCCCGGATGTCCCAGCTTCTATATCGCCGATAATATCGTCAGCAGTAATGCTTCCTCCACTGGTCTTTAGCAGTTGAAATTTTCCATTTAAACCGGAAATATTTAATGACCCTCCAGAAGTATTCAAGTCACACGCAAAATTTCTGGGTGCATAAATAACAAAAGATATATTGATGCCATTGCTTGTCCAACCTAAGCCAGTTCTCTTTGCAATAGCTTCAATTTTTGATCCTGATTTAATTATGCTAATCTCATAGTCTTCCTCCAGTATCTTCCTCATTTTTTCATCGCTATACTTCCTGGACTTAACAAACATATCAACCTTTACCTTGTTGGTATTACTTCCTTCAACACGAATTGACCCGTCTGAAGTTCTCACATAAATCTCTCCTGAAGAAAGCGTGAATGATTTTGTTAGATATGGATCGCCAAGCACTTTTTTTGCTTGAGTTTCTGAAAAACCTAACAAAATAGAAAC
>CAZDRA010000064.1:0-24973 GCA_964507705.1 uncultured Roseivirgaceae bacterium
AAAATAGCCCAACCATCACGTTTAATGGCCATTGCAAGTATATCATATCTCCATAAAGGACAGATGAAAAAATCAAATGAATACTTGAATAGTTTAATTACCAAAAGTGAAATTAATGCCGGTGGTAGTCCATCATTCTACATTTCTATGGTTTACAGCCAAAAAGGTGAAACTGCCGAAGCCTTCAAATGGCTGGAAAAATCATACCGGGACCGTGAAGTAGAAATGTACTGGCTAAAAGTAGAACCTCCATTCGAACCAATCCGTAGCGATCCTCGCTATCAGGAGATGCTGGATAAGGTAGGATTTCCGGAATGATCAATGATTTGTTTTTTGGATTAATGCTATCCATGTATGATTCAGTCCCTGATACAGAATAGCCTCTGCTATTATTGCGTAATTTTAACCCTGTAATTCAATTATCCTTTATTTGTAAATCTTCAAATGGATACGTTCAGCAAATCAGAAAAAATAAAGCGTAGAAATTTTATTCGCAATTCGGTAATTGTTGCTACAGGTGCAAGCATTTTACCTCAGGCATTCTCTGGTTGCAAGGAAAAAGGCGAAGTGATGCCTGATTTTATCCCTGAAGGTGTCAATGGATTTTTAGAAGGTGTAGCAAGCTTTGATCCAAGCCAGGAAAGCATTGTTCTCTGGACCCGATACACCAAAGCCACAAATGAAGTTGATCAGCCAGAAATATTCCTTGATCTGGCTTCTGATAATGATTTTAAAAATTTAGTAGTTAGTGAAACTGTAGAGGTTGATGGGGATAGTGATGACACCATAAATGTTGATATCAGCAATCTAAATTCGAATACTAAATATTTTTACAGGTTCAGGAATGAGAAAACAAAAGTTAGTTCCATGATAGGGCAGACTAAAACATTACCGGCCCCCGGAGAAGCTACTGAAATAAATCTCGCAGTGGTTTCATGTGCAAACTATGAGACTGGATATTTTAATATGTACGAATCTATCGCTGATTCTGAGGCTGACTTGGTTGTCCATTTAGGAGACTACATTTATGAGTCAAGCGTAAGCAATGATGTAACAAGCTCATTGGGCAGAGAGCACAAACCACCATATGAATTGTTATCATTAGATGATTATAGAACAAGATATCGTCAATACAGAAAGGACACACAATTACAGAAAGTTCATCAACTAAAACCATTTATTTGTGTATGGGACGACCACGAGTTTGCAGACGATGCCTACAAGGATGGAGCAGGAAATCATCAAGACTATGAGGGACCATTCGAAACACGAAAGGCTATTGCTATGCAAGTTTGGCATGAGTATCTGCCGGCACGTGTAGTTGATAAATCAATAATTTATAGAAGCTTTGAAATTGGTGGTTTTCTAAATTTAATCATGTTGGATACCAGAATTGTCGGAAGAGAAAAGCAGTTGAATTACAAAGATTATATAACTGCTGATGCCCTTGATAAAGACGCATTTGAGGCAGATTGGCAAAACCCAGATCGTACTATTTTAGGTAGTAAGCAACGACAATGGCTCAAGAATCAATTTGCATCCAGCAATTCAAAATGGCAAGTGCTGGGTAACCAGGTGCTAATGGGTAAGTATTTGATACCGGCAGAGTTGATTCCAATTTCAACGCAAATTTCTTCTATATCAAATGTGAGTTCGGAATTGCTCGAAGAATATAATAGTTTAATAAGTGAACTGCTATCTATAAAGTCACGAATTGCATCAGGTGATCCTACTGTAACACCGGCTGAGAGATTACGTGTTGAAACAGTATATCCTTCGAAATTGGATTATTGGGATGGCTATCCAGTAGAGCGTGAAACCATCTTATCCGCAGCATTGGGTAAAAAGCTTATTTCTGTTGCAGGATCCTCTCATAATGCCTGGCACATGAAATTGACAGACAAATCGGGCAATGAGATAGGAACTGAATTTGCTACCACTTCCATTACCTCCAATGGTATAGAATCTATAGTTGGTGATAATCCTATTATTACTAATCTTGTTGAGCAAACTAATGTAGCGCTAATTGATGATCTTCAATATATGGATGCTGCAAGAAGAGGATATCTTATGGTGACTTTTTCTGATGCTCAAGTTAAATCAGATTGGAGATTTGCCAAAACTATTGTTGCCAAAACTACAGATGCAATTTCAGGAAATATTGCTATAGAAAAGTAGATTCAATCACTAAATATGCTCATCGGAAAATCAATTTACCGATTCCCGCCTTTGTTGGTGCCTGCCTGTCCAATGTCAATAAGTTAAGCTCAAACGTCATTGACATCCTGCCTACTGTAAGCAGGCCTAGCCTGTCCGGTAGGTTTGTGCATTTTGGATAAAATGCTAATTCTTGCGAAGACGAAAAGCTTAATTTATTGACATTGTACGGAAGATAGGCAGGGAGGTAGATATTTTAACCAATTCAATAATTATTTCCCGAATTATTCGGGTTAATTTGCAGCAGATATATAATGACAGAAAACCATGATAAAACTTCATTTCTTACCTACAATTCTAATCTCATTTTTATTACATTTTGTTTCGTTTGGGCAAAGCACACCTATTGATAAAAAGGCTACAAAAAAGACTAAAGCACTATATGCCAATTTGCAATTAATTTCCTCTCAAGGTGTATTATTCGGGCATCAAGATGATTTAGCATATGGAATTGGTTGGAAGGGAGATGAGGGTCGATCGGATGTAAAAGATGTTTGCGGATCTTATCCTGCCTTATATGGATGGGATGTAGGCAAATTAGGGAATTCAGTGAATATCGATTCGGTAGATTTTGATAAGATGAAAGCATGGATAAAAGAAGCATTTAATCGAGGTGGAGTCAATACAATCAGTTGGCATATGGATAATCCATATACCGGTGGTGATTCGTGGGATAAAACACCAGCAGTTTCAACAATTTTAGCTGGTGGAGACAGACATGAATTTTATAAGCAAAAATTAGATTTATTCGCTGATTTTTTAAAAGACCTTAAGGTAGGAATCTGGACTAAAATACCAATAATATTCAGGCCTTTTCATGAACAAACCGGGAATTGGTTCTGGTGGGGAAAAGGCAACTGTTCACGTGATGAGTTTGTCGCACTATGGCAGTTTACGGTAACATATTTAAGAGATATAAAGCATGTACATAATTTGCTATATTCATATAGCACTGATCAGTTTAATACAAAAGAGCAGTATCTTGAATATTATCCAGGAGATGACTTTGTTGATATTATCGCATTTGACGACTATTATAGTATCAAAAGCGTGAGTAAACGAAAGAAATTATTGTATAGACTTAAAACCGTTGTTGAGCTTGCTGATGAAAAGGATAAAGTAGCGGCATTTTCAGAAACAGGATTGGAAAGAATACCTGACAATGATTGGTTTACGACTGTTTTGCTTGATGGCATTAAGTCTGATGAAATCGGCAAGCGCATCGCTTATGTAATGGTTTGGAGAAATGCCTGGCCACACCATCATTATGCACCTTATCCCGGGCATCAAAGTACTTCAGATTTTTTGAAATTCAGAAAAGACCCATTTACTATATTTGAGGAAGATCTCCCAAATATGTACAAAATGCCTTAGTCAATTAAAAAAAGATTACCACTTACTCGCTAACCGGGATAACATCAAAATCAATTTGACACCTGATGAATTTTCACTTGCATGATGGTAGCGATAGACAGTGCTCGGGTTTTGGCTAATGATGCTTTTTCACCATGAAAAAGCTCATTGATGGTTTCATTAAATATCAACAGCCATTGGTCAAAATGTGCTTTCTTCAAAGGTTCCTTGGTATGTAGATCAACGTGTACTTTCATGGGGTTGCCTTTGTAAACATTTTTGTGAAACAATGTTGTCTCCCAAAAGTCGTACATCAGAGGCATATGTTTTTCCCAATTTACTTTTACAACATCATTGAAAATATAACCGATGGTCTCGTCTTGCAATACTTTTTTGTAAAACGTATCGACAAGCAATTCAATATCTTTTCTGTTTTCTAGGTCTCTTTTTTCCATTATAAATGTATTGATCATAATTTTACAAAAGTATTAAAATTTGCATTTAACCAATTTCATTAATTCCTGAAGAATCAGGCTCGTTGAGAGCAGCACAATATCCGATTGAACTATTCCGGCGAGAAGATTTTGATTGACAGCCTCATTGGACACATTGTATGTTATTGAAGTGGAAAGATTAGCTATTTCCTCTTCGATAGTCCCCGGACACCGTTCTGGGGCCTGCCAGCAAATAGCAAGAAATCATATAGCTTCTTCCAAACCAGCAAAAAGCAATAGCCCCTTCATCCCTGGGTTTTTGAAGGAACTATTTATTTTATATAGATTCTTGCGAGCCTCTGACAGATACCGGAATAAACCTGCCTTACCGGCCAGGCAGGTCCGGCAATACTTGCACTCCATAGTCCCTGCACTTGTTGCGGGGCCTGTCTGCCCATAGCCGCAAACCAAAATAACACTTGCCAATCCAGCAAAAAGCAACAACTTGATTCTTCATACTCCTGGATATTTAAGGCCATTTCAAAAAAATATATCTTTTCAAATAGCCAACGGATACCCCGCCTAAAAAACGGAGGGCAGGTGGAACCCTGAAATAAATATTCAGGGCAGGCAGGTCCGGCAATGCAACAATTACTTATTGCTAAATCCTGATTACATGGCATATTTCCGAATCTGATTTATAATTTTGAGTATGTATTTTTTTTTACCCCATAAATGATTTATCAAATGAAAACATCAGTAGAAATTAGCTATTATCCTTTGAATGATAATTACCTTCAGCATATTATAGATTTTATAAAAAGGCTAAATACCCATGAAAAATTAACCATAAAAACCAACGGCATGAGCACTCAGGTCTTTGGAGAATTTGATGAAGTGATGAACAGTATCACTAAGGAAATAAAAAAGTCTTTCGAATTACCACACTCTGTTTTTATGTTGAAAGTAATCAACAACGACCTTGAAAAAATCCCTAATCTGTGAGTGTAATTCTAAGCTGGATTGCTGATAATTATTTTGAGCTCATTGCTTCCGGGATTGGGTTTATAGCCATTTTTCTACAGATCAAACAAAATGTATGGTACTGGTTGGTGAGCATAGTGATGGTGAGCATGTACATCTACATCTACATCGATGCCAAATTATATGCAGATATGTCGTTGCAAGTCTATTATCTTGTGATCAGTTTTTATGGCTGGTATATGTGGTTGTTTGGGAATATCACCAATCATAAAAAAAGTGAATTGCATGTTGGTAGTGCTACAAAAAGATTAATGGGCATCCTGGTAATCATATCAATATTATTATTCTTTTTTATCGCCTGGGTTTTGATGACATTTACCAATTCAGATTTACCTTATTGGGATTCTTTTACCACTGCGCTCAGCTTTATTGCTACATGGATGCTTGCAAGAAAGATTCTTGAAAATTGGTTGATCTGGATATTTGTAGATGCCGTTTCGGTTGGTATTTACATTTACAAAGATCTTTATCCAACGGCCATTTTGTTTTTTTGTTTGACTATCTTGGCATTTGTGGGATATAGTAAATGGAAAAAGGACATGCAATTGGATTTAGAAGAATTGTCCATAAAGCCAGGGAATTAAAATATCTACTGCAAAGCTTGATTTAGTGATATTAATCATTGATTTTCATAATTGCAATTAAACATTGTTAATGAACCCATTTGGATTTCTCTTTTTATTAAAAGGAAGAATTTCCGATTATAATTGTAGAATAATTACAATGGTTCGTTATAAAACTTTAACATATTGATTATGAGTAATTTACTCGATTTGCAAAACTTCTCATAAACAACAGATAATCAACTGTTATAACTTATAATTAAACGAAGTGTTGTAATTAATAACCCACATTCAAATTTCTATTATGCGAAACCTAACATATTTATTTTTTTCCGTTGCTTTAATTTTATCGTCATGCAGTAAAAAAACATCTCATCAAAATAATTACGATCTGGTTATCTATGGTGGTACTTCCGGAGGAATAGCTGCGGCAATCCAAGCCAAAAGGATGGGTAAATCAGTTATCTTAATTGAACCAAGTTCGAGGATAGGAGGGTTAACAACTGGTGGACTCGGGCAAACCGATATTGGTAACAAAGCTGCCATTGGTGGAATTTCAAGAGAGTTTTACGAGGCAATTAAAACGTATTACAACAAGCCATCAAACTGGAAATGGCAGAATAAGGAAGATTATCTTGATGGTGGGCAAACCAAATCAGAAGAAAATGAAAATTCTATGTGGACATTTGAGCCCTCCGCAGCACTAAATGTTTTTCAGGATTTTATCAAAAAATACAAAATTGAATTGGTGCTTAACCAAAAACTCGACAGAGCGAATGGGGTAGTGAAAAAAGACGAAAAAATATTGGCTATTAGTATGTTGTCAGGAGAAGTGTATCATGGGAAAATGTTTATTGATGCTACCTATGAGGGTGATTTATTGGCCGTAGCTGATGTTAGTTATACCGTCGGTCGAGAATCAAATCAACAGTACAATGAGACTTTAAATGCGGTAAATACCAAACTGAAGGACACGACTATTACTGGTCTTGGAGCACTCAATGGATTCAATCACAATTTTGTAGACGGTGTAGATCCTTATGTGATACAGGGAGATCCGACCAGCGGATTGCTTCCTGGCATCAATCCTGATGGCCCCGGTGAAGAAGGAAAGGGCGATAATCATGTGCAGGCATATTGCTACAGAATGTGCTTGACGGATCATCCGGAAAATAGAATTCCTTTTGAAAAGCCAAAAGACTACAATGAGTTGGATTTTGAATTGTTATTGAGAAATTACGAAGCCGGAGAAGATGGTTTCCCATGGATCAATTCTGATATGCCCAACAGAAAAACAGACACAAATAACCGAACCGGGTTTTCTACAGATTTTATCGGCCAGAATTACAACTATCCTGAAGCCAGTTATGAGGAAAGGGAAGGAATTATATTAAAACATCGACTGTATCAAAAAGGACTGATGTGGACATTGGCTTATCACCCAAGAATGTCAGACCACATTAGAGAAGAGGTATCAAGATGGGGAATGAGCAAAGACGAGTTCGAAAGGGAAGATGGTTGGCAGCAGCAATTATACATCAGGGAGGCGCGGCGATTGATTGGAGAATATGTGATGACCCAATATAACTGTGAGGGACTTGAAGTGGTTGACGACGTTATCGGAATGGGCGCTTATGGCATGGACTCTCACCATACTCAAAGATATGTGAATGCCGATGGGTTTGTGAAAAATGAAGGAAATATAGAAGCCCACGTGAAAGAGCCTTACCCGATAAGCTATCGATCTATTATTCCCAAAAAAGAAGAATGTAGCAATTTGCTCGTTCCGGTATGTTTGAGTGCATCACATATTGCTTTTGGATCAATACGAATGGAACCTGTGTTTATGGTATTGGGGCAATCTGCTGCCACAGCTGCCTGCCTGGCGATTGATAAATCTTTGAGTGTTCAAGATATTGAATACGGTTTGCTAAAGGAGCAATTGCTAAAAGATAAACAACAATTGTCGTGGCAAGGAAATGAATAAGATTATCCATGATAGGTATTGCAATTGGTTAATTATGGATATATTGACCATTAAATAATTCTACTTTACAAAGTTGGCATTAACTTTTTTAATTGTGCTAAAACCTTCAATCCTGCCCGGCAAGGCAGGGATTCGATTATAAATGACTACTAATTGTAGAAATCAAAGATAAATCGTGCTAAAAATCCCTGCCTGCGGCAGGGAGGCTTGAAGGTATGGTTTCAAAAATTATATTTTACAGTATGTACATTAACTTCGTAAAGTAGAAATAAATATTTATTGATAATTAAATTAGCAACAAAAGATCCTCAATGAAAGTTGTAACCTGCATTTTGTTATCATTTTCCTTAATCCATTTTTTCGCAGAAGCCAATGCTCAATTTTTTGCAGTAGCAGATTCCACGAGCACCTATCAGCAATTATCCAAAAATAAAGAGTATAACCCCGCTGCGAGAATGGCATTTATGATTGCTGAATATTATACACAAAAAAGAGATCACGCCAAAGCACGAGAGTTCTATGCCAATGCCGGCCTTAACGCAAACAGAGGAGCAAATGTAGTGCTGGAAGCCAGAGCAATTTACAAGCAGGGGATGGCAGAGAAGATGATGGTTGAGTCTGGAATTTATTCCATGGAAGAAGAGCAAAAATACCTCAAGGCATGTATAAAAAGTATGAAGAGGGCACATAATTTATTTATAAAAGCAAAAATGCAAGGGTCCTATGAAGACATCATGTCATTGGTCCATGGAGGAGAAGCACAGTTTATCATTGGCGACTACAGAGGCGCAATAAAAGCTCTTAAAATAGCCTTGCGAGATGCTCAGAAGAATAGATACAATGAATTAGCTTTAAAATCCAGTGGTTTGCTCGCCCAAAGTTTTGCAGAGTCAAATGATCCTGCCAGCGAAGCCTTTTACTTATCAATTTATAAAAACTATAATGAGTTTTTTATTTCTAAAGATTCCCTAGCACAATCTGTTGAAGAAATTGTAAAATTAGAATCTACAAATCAGCTTCAAAAAACAGAACTTGAGCTCACCAAAATAGAAATCCAAAATAAAAATTTGCAGCTCGAAAATCAGAACGCAATGGCCGAAAAAACCATGGCTATTATTGAACAAGGGGTTCTTGAGCGACGATTGATGATAGGAAGTATTGGCGTGATACTTATCATTTTGATTATTTCAATCGTAGCACTTCAATACAAAAGAAAAACCGCCAATAAACTTGAAGAGCAAAACAAGAAAATTTTAAAACAAAAAACACTGATAGAAAAAAGGCAGAAGGAACTGAATGATGAAAAATCCAGAACGGATGCATTACTACTCAATATTTTGCCAGAACCTATTGCAGAGGAACTGAAAAAAAAGAAAAAGGTTACCCCGAGATACTACAAGATGGTCACTGTCATGTTCACTGATTTTAAAGGATTCACTGCCATTGCATCGCAAATGAGTCCCGGTGAGATTGTCAGGGAGTTGGATGCTTGTTTTGTTGCATTTGATCTTATCATTGAAAAATATGAGTTACGCGTTGGCAGGAAATGTATAGAAAAAATAAAAACCATTGGAGATGGATATATGTGTGCCGGAGGGGTGCCTATAGAAAACGAGTCGAATCCATTGGATACGATAAGAGTAGCTCTTGCGATAAGAGACTATATGGAAAAAAGGAAGCTGGAGAAGGCGAAAAAAAACGAACCATTTTTTGAAATCAGGATCGGAATTAATACCGGACCTGTAGTTGCTGGTGTTGTTGGCAAAAAGAAATTTGCATATGATATATGGGGTGACACAGTAAACCTTGCTAGCAGAATGGAATCAAGTGGAGAGGTTGGCCGTGTGAATATTTCCGGGGAAACTTATAAGTATATCAAGGATCATTTCTTTTTTACCAAAAGAGGTAGAATTAATGCAAAAAACAAAGGTAGCGTTGATATGTATTTTGTTGATGGAAGGGTAAAATATGCCAGCCAAAAGAAAAAAATCACCAAAACCAAGGTTTGACTTCCACTGGAAAAATCGAGGCTCATAAATTGTTCAATCAGTCTGTTAGTAAGAATACTTCCTTCGAGGTCATTCTCAGCTTGACTGGGAATCTCTAACTATCATGGCTTGAGATATCCAATTTAGAGAGGATGACTAAAGAAAGTGAATTTGAAGAGTTTTCTTGGAGACACTAAACAGAAAATTTATTATCAATTTTATCTGCCCATTCCAGAAGCCCACCTTTAATATTATACAAATTATGAAATCCGTTTGATATAAGTTTTTCAATTGCCTTTTGGCTGCGCACTCCACTTCGACAGAGCACTATCTTTTTTACTTCAGTTGATATTTCTTTCATCCGGGATTCGATTTCCACCAATGGGATATGGATGCCGCCTAAATTACCCGCTTCAAATTCATATGGTTCTCTAACATCAACGATTTGAAATTTTTCTTCTCCGCTATCCATTATTACCTTCAATTCTTCCACTGTCAGTTCTTGAATGTTACTGTTGTCAGTGTCCGAAACTCCACAAAAAACTTCATAGTCTATCAATTCTGCTTCCGGGATTAACGCTGGATTTTTTCTGATTTTCAATATGCGAGACTCTAAAGTCAAGGCATCAAAAATAAATAGTTTGCCTGCTAAAGGGTCTCCGATCCCTACCAAAATCTTGATGACTTCACTTGCTTGTAAACTTCCAATTATCCCAGGAAGAACACCTAAGACACCACCTTCAGCACAACTCGGAACTAACCCGGGTGGGGGAGGATCAGGAAAAATATCTCGATATTGAGGCCCAAATGTACCATCTTTAAATTGATAATTGAAAACAGAAACTTGCCCTTCAAATCTGAATATTGATCCGTGTACATTTGGTTTTTTTAAAATGACACATGCATCATTTACCAAATACCTGGTAGGAAAATTATCAGTTCCGTCAGCAATCAGATCGTAATTTTTCAAAATATCCAGTGCATTGTCTGACGACAATTTGACATTGTGAATATTGATTTTAATCTCCGGGTTGAGTTTTGTAAGTTTTTCTGCAGCAATTTTAGCTTTGGATTTTCCAATATCTTCAACAGTAAACAATACTTGTCTTTGAAGATTTGATATGTCAACCACGTCAAAGTCAACAATTCCAATTGTTCCAACTCCTGCTGCTGCGAGATACAAAAGCAATGGGCAGCCCAATCCTCCGGCACCAACAATCAGTACGCTTGATCGTTTCAACTTTCGCTGTCCTTCGATATTAAACTCAGGCAACAAAATATGCCGACTGTATCGCTTTTGTTCATCATTAGAAAATATGGAGTCAGGCATAATTTATAGCGGGTCTACTGTTATTTTAATAGAAATTTTTGTTGTGAGAGTCGCCTGCTGGCAAAGGCTGGGAAGAAGAGCCTTGTTGAAAAAACAACTAATAATGTTTCTTAATCCAACTGTGGACTTTTTATGCTTTTTTACTTCGGTCTTCGGACTTCTGGCTTCGGACATTATTTTCTGTCTTCCATTAAACCTACCTGTGGCAGGAAGGTTCGTGGTAGAACCTTTATAGTTATTGAATTAAAATCTTTTCATCACCAAATCAGAAATTGTATCTCCTATTGCCAACGAAGAAGTAGCAGCGGGAGATGGAGCATTGCATACATTTATGGCGTGATTATTTTCAAGAATGAGGAAATCGTCAATAAGCCCACCTTTGCGATCGCACGCCTGAGCTCTGATTCCAGCACCGCCAGCTTCAAGATCATCTTTTTGTATTTCAGGAATGAGCTTCTGTAGTGCTTTGGTAAAGGCAGTTTTGGAAAATGAGCGATACATTTCGCTAAACCCGGTTGCCCAGTATTTGACAGCCACTTTTTGAAATCCGGGCCACATGAGTGTCTCTGCTAATTCTGGAATATTTATATGATATTTTTTATATCCTTCACGGGCAAAAGCAAGCACTGCGTTGGGCCCTGCCTCTATTCCTCCTCCGATCATTCTTGTGAAATGCACACCCAGAAATGGAAATGCCGGATCGGGTACTGGATAAATTAGGTGATTTACCAGATACTGTTTTTCCGTTTTAATTTTATAATATTCACCTCTGAACGGGATGATTTTGAGGTCCATTTGCTGACCGGTCATTTGGGCAACTTTATCGGAATATATTCCAGCACAATTTACCAGCAATTTGCTTTCGTAACTGCTTTGGGAAGTTTCAATTATAATAGAATCTTTTTGCGGAATAATTTTGTTGACCTTTTCTCCGGTGTGGATTTTTGCTCCTGATTTCAGTATATTTTCAGCATATTTCTTTGAAACTTCCTTGTAGTCAATAATTCCTGTTTCAGGGACACGCACTCCGCGAATACCCTTCACATGTGGTTCAATTTCATGAAGTTCTTCATTTGATAATTTTGTTATGCCTTTTAAACCGTTTTCTTTACCTCGCTGATAAATTGTCTCCAAAGCACCAAGCTGATGCTTGTCTGTGGCCACAATTACTTTCCCACAAAGCTCATACTTGATGTCTTCTTTATCACAAAAATCTATAAGTTGCTGATAGCCTTTTCGACAGTTTATGGCCTTAAGACTTCCGGGTTTGTAATAAATCCCCGAATGTATAACCCCACTATTGTTCCCGGTTTGATGAGCACTTAATTTGTCTTCTTTTTCCAGTAAAAGCAGTTTTACTCCAGGCCTCTTTTCTGTGATTTTTAATGCCGTAGCCAGCCCGACTATTCCACCTCCAATTACAATAGCGTCATACATATTATTAATTTTTAGAATTAAAAAGTCTCGCAAATTTATCAGTTTTGTTTTATGGAGACCTCTATTAAGTGGGGAAATTGAGAAAAAATACTTTTCCACAAAATATAGTTAATCGATTGTTGGGTTATACTCGCTAAAAATAGAAGAGAAACTTCTGAAGATCTTTTAATGCATCTCAACTAGTTTCACTCTTCCGCTTTACTTTTCGGGCTTGTTTTCAGCATTTCCTCCCAATTCGGGTTCTTTAATTGGCCCGGAATCTTCCTGATTTTCTTCTTTTGATTTCTCTTTTGGCTTTTGCTTTTTGTCAATTTCAGCTTTTTCATCATCTTTTTTTACATGAAGGTCAACCTGTGGGAAAGGTATCTGAACATTGTTTTCTGCAAAAGTGTTGTAAACCCCAATAGCTACATCACTTTTTACGCCGATACCTTTTTCAAATGGCACCCAGAAGAGAAGTCGAAAATTCAAGGAGCTATCTCCAAATTCTTCAAATAGAGCTCTCGGTTCAGGATTTTTCAAAACACTTTCATGACTTATGGCTACTTTTTTGAGCAGGTCGAGTATCACATTTGGATTAGAACCATAAGCGGCACCAACTTTCAATTCTATCCGACGTTGGTTATCTGACAAAGTCCAATTGATTAACTGGTTTGAAATAAGGTTTCCGTTGGGGACAACTACTTCCGCACCATCGAAGGTACGCACATTGCTTGCTCTTACACCAACACTTCTTACTGTGCCCATTAGATTTTCGACCTCAATTGTATCACCAACATTGACAGGTCGCTCATAAATGAGTATCAAACCCGAAATGAAATTGTTGACGATGTTTTGTAAACCAAAACCGATGCCTACGCCAAGTGCTCCTGCCAATAAGCCAAACTTACTAAGATCGATGCCGCCAGCTGAAAATGCTATGAGTACACCAAGTACAAGAATAAAATATTGGATTGTGACGGAGATAGCCATAGGCACTCCTTTGGGTAATTTTGTTTTTGCAAGAATTTTATTCTCAAGAATAGTTTTAACTAAAAATGCCAGCCCAAATGTTAATATTAAAATCAAAACCAGGTTTGATACACTTTCAATGGATATGCTGAGAGCACCAATTTGCCATTCGTTGCTGATTAAGTCGAAAAGCCAATTGATAATAGGTCGATAAACCTCCATTGTCTGTAAAATAAATTTCAGGAGATAGACTACTGCAAGTACATTGATTAACTTTATAGCTATATCTTCAAATTTTTCCCATCCATTAGCAACAAGACGAAAAGTGCTTTCCCTCCCAATTTCATATAAGGCGTGAACGATGCTTCGCAAAATTGCATGCGCAGAAAATATGATGACCATTATTGCGGCTGTCTTGATTCCGATTTTAAGCGTAAGTACTGCAAGATTTAGGTAGCCAAAAAGATTGGATAAAAAGGCAACAATAAATAGAATGAAAAGACCAAAAGACAATTTCCCAAACCGTTTAACAGAGGGATGAATACTTGAGGTATTCGTGTTGATTCCATCTAAAATGAATTTGTAAATTAAGAATAATGCAAGGGCAGATTCAAAGGCGATGTACAGTCTGGCATAGTTTCCAAAATACCATATCAATATTTCAAAAAGATTAGCAATATAGAGTGTGAGAACAACCTTAACAATCATTTTGCCTTGGGGGCCAATGATTTTAGGTAAAAAAAACAGGGATATAATAAGAAGGATTGTTCCTAAAATACCCATAATGATCAATGGCATATTAGGGAGGAAGACGAGAAAAAAAACTAAAATCAAAAATGAAAGTGAAGAATATGGATGTTCGTAAAAAACTCTTTTGACAATCACAAAATTAGGGTCGGCTTCCGTGAGATTAAGTTTTCGGAATTTTTTAATTATTAATATAAATAAGGAGATCAAAAAAACGGCAATAATTGCTAAATAGAAATAGCTGATTTCTTTATTGAAATAATTAATAATTTTTGAGTTTTCGTGCCAGGCTTTACGAAGCCTGGGTGTAGTAGGCAATGCATCGGAAGCATTCAATTTAAGGTTCCAAAGGCCTGGTTTGTCGGCGACAAATAGGTTATCTCGTAAATGTTGTTGCAACAAGGAAATTTCGCCTTGAATGTTATTGGCAACGGTCATAAGTTCACCGATATTATCTGCTCTGATGATCATTTTTCTACGATATAACATAAAATCTACTTCCAATTTCTCGAGAGCGTCAACAATTTCAGATATACGATCTACAAGTTGTTTAGGGTCTTTGTCAATTTTTGTTTCTTCAATTGTTAACTTCCATACACTTTGGCTAAACTTAAGTTCATCGAGATATTTTTCAATTTTCGAAATATGGCTGTTTATATCAGATCGCCAATTGCTTAGCTTTGATATATTACCGCTCCAAGCGCGAAAAGTATTTTCTAAGAAATATTTCGATAAATTATTAGGGTCAAATTGTCTAAACCCCTCCACTTCTTTTGTGAAAAAAGCTTTTTGAAGGACGATTAGAGAGTCCATAATAACAAATTCTGGTTTTGGTTCTAATTCATAAGAAATCTTTGATATCTTTTTTCTTGTTCGCTCCAACTCAAAATTTATATCAACCAGATGAATTGATTTTGGTTTTTTAGATACTTCCGTTGTGTCTGCAAGTATCTGCCCAGATGATAAGTTTTGTCCGAAAGTGTAAAATGAGATGACCGAAAAAGTGAGGAATAATTGAAAGAATATTTTATTCATTTTCATTGTAATGATCTTTTCTATAGTACCTAAATTATAGCATAAAATTTCAAATTACAATTACTGATTTCTTAAGCTATATAAAAAGTTACAAATCGATTCTTTTTTATGCTATTTTTAAAATGTAAAAAGTGATGTTTCTCATTTTATTAGGTTAGGCATTCAATTAATTTTGCAGAAGTATTAAAAGAATTAATCAACATAAAATTATCCATATATGTTAAAATTCACCAGTGCAGAAGATGCGGTTAAAGTAATTAAATCCAACGATAGAGTCCATTTGAGTAGTGTAGCTGTCACGCCGCATCATTTGATAGATGCAATGGTGGAAAGAGGAAAGAATAAAGAATTCAAAAATGTAAGAGTTCAACACATACATACCGAAGGTTCAGCTCCATATGCCGAAAAGGAGTTTGAGGGAGTTTTTCAACTTGAATCATTTTTTGTAGGGGCTAACGTAAGAAAACAGACACAGGCAGGCTATGCAGATTATATTCCGATATTTCTAAGTGAAACTCAAAAACTTATTCGAGAGGGACATTTGCATGTAAATGTAGTTTTGGTTATGGTTTCACCACCGGATAAGCATGGATATGTCTCATTGGGTACATCTGTTGACGCAACCTTGGCTGCCATTCAAAAAGCTGATGTAGTAATTGCACAGGTAAATAAGTATGTGCCCAGGGCATGGGGAGATGCCATGATCAATAGCCATGAAATTGACTATTTTGTTGAACATGATGAACCACTCTTTGCACATTTAAATGCTCAGCTTTCAGATGTTGAAATTGCGATAGGAAAAAATGTAGCCGGCCTGGTCGAAGATGGGGCTTGCTTGCAAATGGGAATCGGTGGTATTCCAAATGCTGTATTGGCAGAGCTTGGTAATCATAAAAATCTCGGCGTACATTCCGAAATGTTCTCTGATGGTCTCTTGCCGCTCGTGGAAAATGGTGTGGTCAATGGCAGTGAAAAACAAATTGATAAAGGTAAAATTGTCGCATCATTTTTAATGGGATCTCAAAAGCTTTATGACTTTATAGATGATAACCCCATGGTGGCCATGATGGATGTAGCACATACAAATGGCATTCGTGTGATCAGAAAAAACAAAAAAGTGACAGCGATCAACTCAGCATTGTCAATTGACTTAACAGGTCAAGTATGTGCAGATTCAATAGGAACAACATTTTATTCCGGTGTTGGCGGGCAGATAGATTTTATAAGGGGGGCGGGATATTCAGAAGGAGGAAAGCCTATTATTGCCATGTCATCTATTACGGGAAAAGGTATTTCAAAAATCTCTGCTACCTTAGCTGAGGGAGCCGGCGTAGTAACTACCAGAGCAAATATGCATTGGCTTGTTACAGAGCAAGGCAAGGTAAATTTATATGGACAAACACTCCAGGAAAGAGCCAGAAGGATTATATCGATTGCTCATCCGAGTCATCAGGAAAAACTTGAGAAAGCAGCATTCGATAGATTTGGAAGTCATTATTATTTTGTGCCGTAGGTGGAATTATATAGACTTATCGCAATCGACCTTTTTTATTAAATTATTCAAATATTGCTCAATAGCCTCTTGAGGGTTGATCTCAGCAACAGCAGCATTACTTTTTTCTTTATTCATAATTGTACAATTATATTTTCTGTTTTTTAGAATCTTTTTTGAATCTGGTAGAGATATTTCCTACCACATTCTGATCATTAAAACGTAATTGAGGATAGTTCAATGAAGATTCGGGAATGAATCAGGTCTTATATGCTAAGATGAGACCTGAATTTTCTATGGTCAGCCAACCCAAAATATGCATAGTCATTCTGCTATGAATCCTATTTATAATATTTGTTGGTGTGTAGCATATTAAACTAAAGTCAGGTTTAATAATCATTATAAAGCCACACGTTTTTTTTATTACATCAATGTGACATCATAGCTACTATAGATCTCAGACGCTTTGTTTCTAAATGAATAGTTTTGGGATTAGAAATAGAAATTGTTGACTAAAATGGAAGAAGTGAAGAACTTAATAATAAATATTGCACCGAAGATATTGATGCTTGCCGTCATTTTTATTGTATCCTGTAGCGAAAAAGACCCATTGCCGCTTTCGCACGCATCGTTCGTTGTCAGCAGTATATCTCCCGAACGCCATGTTCCTGTCAAATTTGAAAACAAGAGTCTAAATGCAATATCATACAGTTGGGATTTTGGAGATAGCTCTGAATTCTCTACTGAAATTGCACCAATTCATACATATGACGAATCGGGAGAATATAGCGTTTCACTTACGGCATTGACAGAAGATGGCCAGATAAGTATAGAAACGCAAGATATTAAAGTTGGGAAAAGATACCTTACCGGAATGTATCTTACAAATATAAATATGGAAGATGGCGATGGAAAGCCCTGGGACAATGGCTCAGATCCTGATGTGTTGATGCAATTTGGTCCAATCAATTTTGAATCTGAAGAGGAAATTGAAGGATTCTTTGTGGAAAATCTAAACCCCGATCATTTTGTAAAAGCCATAGGCATATCAACATTAGATTTTCTTCGTGATGATTATTTACTAAATAATGAAAGATATTTTATCCTCGTTCAAGAAGTGGATACAGTAAAAAGCAAGCCTGTATATAATGATATGATTGAATTAGGATTTAACCCAGTAGTTGTGGATGGAGAGTTTATGGTGGAAGTAAAAAGACCTGATGGCACCGGCGATTTAACCATTCCTTTTATAGTTATAAATCAATACCAATTCTTTATTGAATTTGAAATAAGATAACACACTTGTTCATTTTTATTTTTTTGCCTAAACATAGCAAGTTTCGTTGCCGACAATCAGACGTAAAATCTCAAATCATTTTAAAAAAATAACTTGAATTTTGAAAATAATCAATAAATTGTAATTTGATTTATTTTATCTTCTAAATGATTTGCCGTGAAAACTCATAAAATTATTAATCCCTGCTTATTGGTCTTATTGGTAGTATTGTTTTTTTCTTGTGACAAAAGTGACCCGTTGCCCATTTCTAAAGTTGGATTTGAAGTGATAAATAAGGACAAGCTGGAAAGGTTTATACCCATAAAATTTGTAAACCTCAGCACCAATGCTGCTACTTACAAATGGGACTTTGGTGATGGGACTTCTGATTCTCTCAATATTGCTCCTGAACATGTTTATACAGAAGAAGGAAGTTATGATGTGACATTGACAGCTACGACTGAAGACGGACAGCAAACTACTGAAACAATGTCAATTGATGTTAAAACAAGGGTATTAATAGCTTTTAGCGTAGCCAATATAAGTTTTGTGGATGATGAAGGCAATCCTTGGGATGATGACTCCGGGCCAGATTTGGTTTTCGCATTTGGAGAGCAAGATGCAGATTTGGAAGACTGGATTATCACTGATACTATCGTAGATGTAACTCCGGCTCATTTTCCAATTACATGGAACTTTTCAGAGGGAAACGGTTTACCGCTCAATGATGTACTTCACGATTTGATATTGTTGGATGCTGATCCGGAAAACGTAGATGGTGATCCTTTTCAAGTTATGTTTGGCATAGAAATGAACCCTGTTCAATATGAATTTATGGTAAAAGATGAAAACGACAATGGTTTATTGCAAGTTTCTATTGATGGTTTTGCCATAGATTTATTTGTCACATTTGCCTTGCAATGACGAAAATAATAAGTGATAGTTGACTCAAACGTCCTCGTGGTGTCTCTTTTGGGTTCTGCGTGATCTGTAGGGAAGACCCCACAAAGACAAATTTTTTGATGTCATTGACATTACAAAAAAGATAAGATATATTATTTACTTCTCTATTCTGCAGGAGTTATTTATTTCTTATTATCAGCCCAAGCATTTACAAATATTTTATCAGCGTTGATATGATAGATTTTGTCCACAACAATCTTTGGCAGCTTCAATCCTTGAAATTCAGTATTTAGTTGTGGTACTTCCATCATTTCATCTGTATTGAAATATTTCCAATCTAACATCCATATCTGTTGCATTTTAGCTCTTAGTTCATTTGCTTTTGTGTCTTCCAATTCATGAAAATCTGTGCCGTACAATATCCTGTCCTGATATTTGATCAAGAAATCTCTGACTTTTTCTCTATTTTTTTGTGATTGAAATTGCAAATGACTTATCCGCTCTGCCAAGTCAACCGAAGCATTAGGAAAGCGATCTAAAAAGGCTGCAATCTCATCTACACTCCACTCAAGACTCGCAAGATGGACGCCTATGAATGTTAGATTTCTGTTTTTTTCCAGCATATTATTTCTCGCATTAATCTGATCTTCGTAGGATGGCATTTCAGGATGCAAATACATATGATACTCAGGGTTTTGAGAAAAGTAATCATAGTCATTATTTACTGTCATTTGATCCAGGGGCAACCAACAGTTTTTAGGTTCACCAGCATGGCTCAGCATCACTTTATTCTGATCTTTTATAAATTGAAATACAGGGTCAAATTTAGGATCGTCAAGCATGATCAAATTACCATCTTTATCTTTTTCTTTCATGCCTATATTTTTCCATGTTTTTATGCCAAGTGCTCCATTATCAAAGTCAACTCTTAATTGCTCAATAACCTTTTCCGCCCAATCTGGTTCATCCCAACCTTTAAGAGTAAAGTACGTGGTATATGCAAAAACATCAGGCGTCTCCTTACGATGTTTAATACATACTCTTATTTGCTCTTCCATTGGCGAATAATAATCTTCAACATCTACAGCCATGACCATTAGCTTGAAGTTGTTTGCTCTTGCCTCATTAATAAAAATTTTTCCTTCTACTTGAATATGAGCGTGGATATCAATTTTTGGTACACTTTTGAAATCTTCCATAGAATAATATTCTTGTTCTACTTTTTCCGTCATTTTTTTTTTGTTTTTATTATTGCAACTAATAGCAAGCAGTATTAGAAAAATTGTTGTTAAGCTGCTAAAGGTTCTAATGATGTTTTTCATATTTATTAAGTTTAGTTATAGATGCGAAACCAAAATCGCCATTTGTGCTGTAGGTATTTTAATTGTGAAGATGTTACACATTTCAAGTTCTAAAGATATAAAATGGTTTTGTAAATGGTTACATAAATTAAATAAGTATATAGTTGTTTTAGCAATGACAAAGAAAAGAAATTATAATATTATAACTTTGTCTATTTATAATTTGTTAATCTCAGATTGATCTTGATTTCGCTCAGAATACAGCACTGTTTTTTTAATTAGAAAATTATGCAATTTGTCTTTTGCCATATGGGTTGCAGGTAACAGATTGAATTGATTTAAAATTATCGCAATTGGATGGTAATTGAATTTTCAGGCAGGTTTTTGAAGTTTCTTCGAAATTGCTTGTTAAATATAAGAGCTCCGCAAAAGAGAAATATCCATTAGTGCAATAAATAATTCAAGCTGCCCCATGAGCCACCATTCACACATTTTATGCCGTTTTTGATGAGGATGTTTTTGGCTTTCCTGCTTCTCATTCCTGATTTGCAACAGGTGATGATGGTTTTATTTTTCTTCTTGAGGGTAGATATGCGTGCTTCAATTTGCTGCAATGGAATATTTAAGGAATTGGAAATATGACCTGCGTTATATTCTTGAGGTGTTCTTACGTCAACAACAACTGCTCCTTCTTCCAATGCCTCTTTTACCAGGTCTGATTTACTTTTTATTCCAAATAATGATAATAATCCCATATGCTTAATTTTTATGCAAATTTAGTAATCCTACTTTTCTTTATTGTGACAATGATCGCAATTTAATTGTTAACGATTTGATCCATTAATAAAGTTGCCCGTATTCCAGTTATTCCTGTACTTGGGCAAATTCCTTCACCCCTTAATTCCTTTACTACCAAATCTACTAATGGTTGGTGCACATGCCGGGGCTTGGGGATGTCAAAATCTTCAGTACTTTTTTCAGAATTTATACTTAAGATGGTACTGTCAAAAAACGAAAAAGTTATTTTTCCTTCCGACCCGATTACTTCTGTAGCATCCATGGATTGATTTCCTGGTACGGTAAAGCACCATGATCCTGTCCCTAAAATACCCGATTCAAATTGAAAAACAGATGAAACAACATCATCGGCAGGATATAGATTTGCCTGATTGAATGCAATTCCCTTTGCAGTTATAATTGGACCAAATACATATTCCAATAAATCGAGTTGATGACAAGCCAAATCATGAAAATAGCCGCCGCCTGATATTTGAGGATCAATGTGCCATGAAGGGTTGTTGGATAAGTCTTCGTCTCTTGGCGGTAAGTGTAATTTTAGATTAATCATTTTAATATCACCAATAGCATGCTTATCTATCAACGATTTTAGTTTGACAAAATACGGCATCACCCGCCGGTAATAAGCTACGAATAACGGAACTCCTGTTTCCTGACTTACATCAATCATTTGCTGACATTCATCGGCATTCATGGCCATGGGCTTTTCGACATAAACAGGCTTCCCAGCTCGCATGGATTTTATTGCATATGCTGCATGCGTACTTGGAGGAGTGGCAACATAAATGGCATTTATATCAGGATCATTAATGAGTTTTTCAGCATCATTATACCACTTGGGCACACGATGTCTTTTGGCAAAATCGGCAGCTTTATCACCATTTCTTCTCATTACAGCAACAAGCTCAGAATGGGCCACTTTTTGAAATGCAGGTCCACTTTTAATCTCAGTTACGTCTCCGCAACCAATGATTCCCCATTTTACTTTTCCTTTTATTTGCATGTTAGTAAGTATAAATCTATTTGAATCTGGAATTAATCGTTCCCCAAATTATTTAGATTGGCATATGGGATTCGCGTATAGTAAATCGAAGCTTTACCTTCGTGACTCGAATAATAAGAAAACCAAACATATCCGCCATATGATAATAATCCTGGATAACTGGTATCTCCTCCACTGGGGAACCTCATGACTTCTTTAAAGGGTTCACTAATTTTTCCCATTAATAATGCCGTATAAGCTCCATTCTCATCGTGCATTCTGGTTCCGACAAGTAATTTATCAATAGGAACAATTTCAAAGTCAGGGCCTCCGAGCTGGAAGTTGAGTTTTTCCCATTCCCAATCGGTATATGGCGCTTTACTTGTTCCTATCATTCCCAATTTATCGCCACCTCCTCTTCGCATCAGAATTACCATTTTAGAACCGCTCATAAACCTTATTGTTGATTCATTTGGTGATCCCTCAACATTCAGTTCTGTTACAAGTTCATACGCTATCCCTTTGGTTGTCTTGACAAGAAAGGCTTTCGTTTTACCTGCTTCGCCATCAACATTAGCTTGATATACGACTCCATACCCTATTTTTTTATGCCACGTGACACGCCATAGCCAGTCATAATCAGAACGTATTTTTTCATCAATTTCCATCTTTTCAGGAGTTGAAAATTTTTTACCTGATGCGTCTGAAAATGAAACATAAGTTGATATGCTTGTTAATTTTTGCTGATCATATACCGATCCTCCCATCACAATCATCATTTTCTTTTTTGGTGTGATAGATATTTTTGGATCCCTCAGGTCAACTCCCTCCAATTCGATGAGCCCGGCAGATTCCCAATAGTCTCCGTCTGGCGAACTCAATATTCTAATTTTTCCATTTCCGGTATTATCCTTATTGGGTATGTGACCATCTCCCTCTCTGAAGACGATGTAAAGATTGTTTTTCAGAAAATTTATATCCGTAAAGGCATTGTGTGCCGCCCTGTCCCAGATTCTTTTTATTTCTGCGGTTTCTTTTTTCGGTTGGGCTTTCAAGCTCATTGATAATGTCAATAAGAACAAAAGTGTAATTGATAGTTTAAGATATTTCACTTTATTTATTTTTTAAAATTGTTCAGCCAAACTAATAATTTATTATTAGAAAGGTGATAGTCTGATCAAGATATTTAACGCTGATTTCACTTTTATTATAATATTGTACAAGGACATTTATATAAAAACTACATTTAAGTAAAATATATATGCAGCAAGATTGGGATAGAGTATATATTTACTACATTTGAGTATAATATAATTTTATGAATAAACATCACCTGGGAGAATTTGAAGAAATCGTTATGCTGACCGTAGCAATATTGCATGACGAAGCATATGGAATTGCGATCATAGATGAAATTGAAAGTAGGTTGAAAAGAAAAGTAAGCATCGGCGCCCTCCAAACAGTTTTGAGGAGACTGGAAAAAAAAGGATATCTCACATCTCGATTTGGCGAAGCGACCAAAGTAAGAGGGGGGAAGCGAAAGCGATATTTCTTCCTTACCATGTTTGGGGAAAAAGTATTGGCTGAAGTAAAGGAGCAAAGAACAGGTCTTTGGAATGCGATTCCTGAAATAGTCTTTAATAGCTGATTAATGGAAGATCAAAAGTTAATACCACCTCGCTGGCTTCTCCGCTTTTTCCGTTGGTACTGCCATCCGGATTATCAGGAGGATATTGAGGGGGATCTGATGGAAAGGTTTGAAAGCAAAGTGGATGAAAAAGGAATAAAAGCTGCAAAGTGGGGATTTATCAGGGATGTCATTCAGCTTTTCAGGCCTGGGATAATAAGGTCATTGGAAGGGAATTATCAACTTAATAATTATGGTATGTTTAAGCACAATTTGAAAATCGGTTACCGAAACCTTCTCAGGAACAAATCATTCAGTATAATTAACATTTTAGGGTTGGTAATTGGTATTACAGCTAGTATGCTAATTTTTCAGTATGTTGACTTTGAGTATAGTTATGATGATTTTCATGTCAATGGAAAAGATATTTATCGAATAAGTACAGAAGTAAATCAAGGCGAAATTCGGGAGTCTACATTAACTCCGCCTCCCATGGGACCTGGATTGCAAGAGAACTATCCCGAGGTCATTGACTTTACCCGACTCATCCTTCCGTGGAGCGGGCAAGCAGCCAGCAGTACACTGAGTTGGCAAGGCAAAGAATCGGATGTAGTAAAGCACAGCTTTAACTGGGGTTTTTATACCGACCCTGGATTTTTACAGATTTTTTCTTTTCCCTTGATCAAAGGAAATCAAAAAACTGCACTGGTTGGTATTAATAAGGTTATTTTGTCAGAAAATACTACTCGTAAAATTTTTGGAATTGATTGGGCTAAAAATGATAGCATTATTGGACAGGCAATAGAATATGTAAACGAATTTGATCATTTCTCCTTGACGATTACAGGCATTATTGCAGATGCACCTGAGAATTCCCATTTTCAGTATGATTTTCTCGCCTCCTTTGCCACGCTATCAACAGGCTGGGCCAAAGGTTATGCAGAATCGTGGGATGGGAACCGGGTTTATACTTATTTGCAATTAGATCCCAAAACGGACATTACCCAATTTGCCAGAAAAGCAGAGGAACTATTCAAACAAAACAATGGAGAAAGTTCAGCAGAAAATACTGCATTTGTACTACAACCTCTACAGGATATTTATCTGAATTCTCATCGTGAAGGTGAATTGAGAGTGAATGGCAACGCAACATATGTGTCTTTTCTTTTTTTAATTGCCATTGCGATCCTGTTAATTGCCTTGATAAATTATATAAATCTGACTGCCGCCAAGGCGGTTGGTAGGGGACATGAAGTTGGGATAAGAAAGGTTATGGGTGCACTAAGGCCTCAGCTGATCAAACAATTTCTTTTCGAGTCAATGCTGATAAATGGAATCGCATTTCTGTTGGCCATAATAATTCTACAGTTGATATTTCCGTACATGAATCAATTTACTGGCAAATCCATCGACTATATGTCATTCAAATATTGGCTATTCATACTGATACTGTTTCCATTCAATACTTTGCTTTCAGGATTGTACCCGGCTTTTGTATTGTCAAACTA
>CAZDRA010000065.1:0-24645 GCA_964507705.1 uncultured Roseivirgaceae bacterium
GTATCGTCTGAGCTTTTTTGATAGCATCAATATCAGCAGATAAAATTCCACCAAATTGTAGGTGTTTCCAGAAAAGAGGTCTTATGATTTTTTTATTGAAATATGCGGCTTCATTTTTTGGAAATTCCGGGAGTGATTTTATAGTT
This sequence comes from uncultured Roseivirgaceae bacterium, assembly GCA_964507705.1. Classification (GTDB taxonomy): domain Bacteria; phylum Bacteroidota; class Bacteroidia; order Cytophagales; family Cyclobacteriaceae; genus JAAUQL01. Next base: position 147 of record CAZDRA010000065.1, read on the forward strand.
ATAATTGAATTGGCAGTATTAATTTTATTCCAATCTGATTTTATATCGTGAATTTTTTGTTTCCAGATACTTGCATTCCATGGATCGAGCGATTTTGGTGAAAATGCAAAATCATCGTTAAATTGAAAATGGATATCCGTGTTAGCAACAATGGCGTTTTTATAATATTCGGATGAGAAGTCTCGAAAAATATTATTTCCATTGATATTCAAACTACAATTATAATCCAGCCCTGATTCAGAAAATTGCAATTCCATGGGATTATAACTAACTCCATTTATTCCCAATTTGTGATAAACGTCTGACAAGGTGGATAGCGTGGCGGAGAAAAGTTGTTGATCATTGGCTTGCAGATAGGTTGATGGCAAGGGCAAATTTGCGGCAGATTGAAACGGTGGAGTTAAAGCAAACTCACTTTCAGCCGTAACAAAAACAGGTACTTTTAAACTATGCCTGAGATTATTAATCAATTGAACACTTAATTCAGCATTTCCGCCTGTAATGGTGATAGATCCAATATGATATTTTGTGATGAGGTCTGTCAGTTCCTGGATATTTTCTTGGTGAGGAGAGATTCTTAAGTCAATAAGTTGCCCAACTCTTTCGGCAACAGTAAGTTTTTGATATATGCTGTCAGTCCAATCATCAACAAAAACTGATGATTTTATCTCAGCTTTTCCAAGTGTTGATATTAGGTATAACACTAAAAATATGTACTTGAAATTTTTCAATGTTAAGAATCTGCTACTTGCTATAATTACAATTTTAGACTTACTTTGTATCTTAAGAATTTATCAAATCTATGAAATTTCCATCTCTTTCGCGGTTGCCAGGCTACAAAAGGTTTCATTTTGAAGGGAGATACTACGACCCTGTCAAAGAGGATATCAAAAATCGTACTGAAAGAATAAAAGGAGAACTAAAAATTACATCTACTCAATCGCATCGCGAATATTTTAAGACTGCATTTAGTAACAGGGAGAAGCGTGAAAAGTCCAGTGATTTTATGCAATTATTACTTATTGTAATACTGATGGGGTCGATTGGTGGCTGGATAATTTATGGCAATATCGTCTTGTATTTTTCCATCTTCATATTTCCTCTTTACCTATATTTAAGGACACGTAAGTTTTTTCATTAAATACATCTAATGTCCGACGTCATTAAGTTACTTCCCGAGTCAATCGCCAACCAAATCGCTGCCGGAGAGGTTGTGCAACGACCTGCTTCTGTGGTAAAGGAATTGATGGAAAATGCCATTGATGCAGGAGCGCAGGAAATTACTGTAATTGTAAAGGATGCCGGAAAAAGCCTGATCCAGGTGACGGACAATGGCAATGGTATGACAGAAACCGATGCCCGGATGAGTTTTGAACGACATGCAACAAGCAAAATCGAAAAATCGGAAGATCTATTTACAATAAGGACCATGGGGTTCAGAGGAGAGGCTCTGGCTTCAATATCTGCTGTTGCCCAGGTAGAAATGAAATCAAAACCAGGGGAAGAAGAACTTGGCACTTCGATTACCATAGATGGTTCTCAGTTCAAAGGCCAGCACAATATTTCCTGTAAAAAGGGAACTTCTCTTATCGTCAAAAATTTGTTTTTCAATGTACCGGCAAGGCGCAATTTTTTAAAATCCAACCCGGTGGAGTTGAGGCACATTATGAATGAGTTTCATAGACTGGCACTAGCGCATCCCGATAAAGGACTAAATTTTTATCAGAACGACATTGAAGTTTATAAACTAAAACAAGGAAAGTTAAGCCAAAGAATTGTCAGCCTTTTTGGAAAGAATTATCAAGAGCAGCTTGTACCGTGTGAAGAGGCTCTCGAAGAGGTTTCTTTGAAGGGATATATTGGTAAGGTAAATTTTGTTAAGAAATCCAGGGGGGAGCAATTTTTCTTTGTCAACGATAGATTTATCAAAAGCAATTATTTGAACCATGCCGTCGTGTCTGCCTATGAGGGATTGATACCATCAGGCACATTTCCATTTTTTGTGCTGTTTATAGAAATAGGCCCAAAGCGCATTGATGTAAATGTACATCCTACCAAAACGGAAATTAAGTTTGAAGACGAAAGGAGTGTGTATAGTCTGATAAAAATGGCGGTAAAAAAATCTCTGGGGAGTTTCAATATCACACCAACGCTGGATTTTGGAGTAGATACTAATTTCAGAATGCACATGTCTGCCGGTTCAACATCGTCCGGTCTTTCATCTTCAGAAAGAGATTATTCGCAATTTAAAAATACCGAAAGAGATATTTCCAATCTTAAAAATTGGGAGCAACTCTATGCAGGCGCGCTGGAAAATGAGACCATTGAGGCGGAAGTAAAAAGAGAGATGGCTGCCCAGGGTGATCCATTGTCCCTGACCTTTGAAAGTGCCATTAACACCATGGGCGAGGACATTCAGCAGGAAGGACAAAGCGATAAGCAGAATATATTTCAATTTCATCTTTCGTACATCGTTACCACAGTGAAATCCGGTTTGATGATCATCGACCAGCAATCTGCTCATGAGCGTATTTACTATGAGAAATATCTAAAAATCCTTGAAAATAATAGTGGTAGTTCTCAGCAATTACTATTTCCGGAATCAATAAATTTAAACCCTTCAGACAGTTCTCTTGTTAAGGAATTGGAAAAGGAGATAAAAAGTGTGGGTTTTGCTTTTGAATACCTTGGAGAAAATACCATTGTGATCAACGGTGTGCCCTCTTTGATTAAAGTTGATTCGGGAAGCGGAATATTTACTGGGGTTTTGGAAGATTATAAGAAAAATTTTCTTGAGTATAAAAATAGCAACATTGAAAATATGGCCAGATCAATGGCAACCAATTCGGGAATTAAAAGTGGTAAAAAGCTGAGCACTGAAGAAATGAAAAGCCTGATTGATCATTTGTTTGCATGTAAAAACCCAAATCATTCGCCAAATGGCCGATTGATTTATTATATATTTGGGCTCGAAAAAATTGAAGACATATTTAATGTAAAACCATAATGTTTGGAAGAATTACACCGATTGTAAAAAAATTGCTTATTGCCAATGTAGGTCTATATTTTATTGGGTCCTTTATGAATCTCGACCTGGGTGAATATTTGAGTCTGCGAAATTTGCATAGCGAATACTTCTTGCCATTTCAGTTTATCACTTATATGTTTTTGCATGGGAGTACAATGCATTTGCTCAGCAACATGTTTGGCTTATTTATATTCGGGCCATTGCTTGAGCAGTTCTGGGGGCCAAAGCGTTTTCTGATTTTTTATTTGGTAACTGGTATTGGAGCAGGGATTCTTTATTCGGGCATTAACTATATGGAAACCAATAGCTTTGCCAATGCAGTTGAGCAATATAATGAACATCCAAGCCCTGGAGAATTTAAGCATATTCTGGAGAAGAAGGCAAATATCGATGTTGGACGCAATGCACAGCTTAATAGTTTTATATACGATTTTAGTGACAATCCTGATAATGCTTCCTACATAAATGAAAGCAAGCAAACCCTCCAGCAAGTGCTTTATATGAAAAGCAACTCGCAAATGGTTGGTGCTTCAGGGGCGATATTTGGAATTTTGCTGGCCTTTGGCATGCTTTTCCCAAATACGACACTAATGTTGCTCTTTCCTCCAATACCCATCAAAGCAAAGTATTTTGTTGCCATCTATGGATTATTTGAACTCTTCAGTGGAATTCAGAGAGCATCTGGAGATAACGTAGCACATTTTGCCCACCTGAGTGGGATGCTTGTTGCGTTTATATTATTGAAGTATTGGAAGAAGGATAGAAAGAAATTTTTTTAGAAAAATATGAACACAATAATAGACGATTTTAAAAACGCCTGGCACAAGCCGAATAATGGACTTTCACAGCTTATTATTATCAATGTTGTAGTATTTGTAGGCCTAGGGATATTAGCTGTTTTTTCCAGCATAATTGGTGTAGATATGATATTTACAATTGCCTACGACCAATTTACCATTCCGCCATCTTTTGGAGAATTTCTCACCAGGCCATGGACAATTATTACCTATGCATTTGCTCATAGCTTTAATAATCTATGGCATATCATTATGAATATGCTTGTGCTCTATTGGTTTGGGAAGGTATTTGTAGATTTCCTGGGTTCGCAAAAGCTAATCAATATTTATGTGATGGGGACAATAGCAGGTGGAGCAACATATCTCTTGGTTTACAACCTTGTGCCATATTATGCCGAAAGAATCGATATGTTTAATGGAATGGTTGGCGCTTCGGCAGCTGTTTATGCTATTTCGGTCGCCACAGCAACTTACTGGCCCGACCACAAGTTTCATCTTATGTTTTTCGGCCCCGTCAAGATAAAATATATTGTGGCCATATATTTATTCACTTCATTTCTTGGTAGTGTAGGGCCCAATGCAGGCGGTAACCTTGCACATCTTGGTGGAGCCTTGATGGGATTTATTTATGCCAAACAATTATCCAGCGGAGTAGAAATGGGCACTTGGGTTTTTAAAACTATGGAGTTCATCAAAAGTTTTTTTATAAAAAGGCCAAAAATCAAGGTCAGCCACCGGCAAAAGAAAGCTTCATTTACCAAATCAAAAGGTGGTTCTTCATCCACCTCAAAAAATACAAATTTCAGTCAGACAGAGATAGATAATATTCTCGACAAAATATCCGAAAGAGGATACGACAGCCTCACCAAAGATGAAAAAGAAAAGCTTTTTAATGCCAGTAAAAAGTAGAATTTCCCTAATGATGTCAGAATCCAGTACCAAGTACCCAGCACTTAGTTATCCCAACACCTCATCGATCTTCCTGATCTCATCTTCTTCAAAAACAAGGTTGTCGAGTGCTTCCATATTTTCTTTTAACTGATTGGTAGAGCTGGCACCAATAAGAACTGAAGTAATCCGATCGTCTTTCAATAACCAGCTCAGGGCCATCTGACTTAATTTTTGTCCACGGTTAAGTGCAATTTCATTAAGCAGTTTTATTTTAGAAAGACTGGCTTCCACATGTTCTTTTTCCAGATAGGTCATAGCTTTTGCCGCCCTGGAGTTTTCAGGTATTCCATCAATGTATTTGTTGGTGAGCATGCCCTGAGCCAAGGGTGAAAATGCAATACAGCCTATGCCTTTATCCTCCAAGATATCCAATAGATCGCTCTCCACCCACCTGTCAAACATAGAATACTTTGCCTGGTGGATCAAACATGGCGTCCCAAGGTCTTTCAGAATATTTGTAGCTTCTTCAGCCATATCAGCAGGATAATTCGAAATCCCTACATACAGTGCTTTTCCCTGCCGGACAATGTGATCCAATGCACCCATCGTCTCTTCCAATGGTGTATCGAAGTCGGGGTAATGGTGGTAGAAAATATCAACATAGTCCAATCCCATTCGTTTCAGGCTTTGGTCACAGCTTGCCACTAAATACTTCCTGGAGCCATAATTACCGTAAGGACCGGGCCACATGTCATACCCGGCCTTAGACGAAATGATCAGTTCATCTCTGTATTTGGCAAAATCTCTTTTTAGCAATAATCCAAAATTTTCTTCTGCAGAGCCGTACGGTGGGCCATAATTATTGGCGAGATCAAAATGTGTAATGCCCGAATCAAAAGCATATCTCAATATGCCCCTTCCTTTTTCGAGGTTGTCAAGGTATCCGAAATTATGCCAAAGGCCCAATGATATGGCAGGCAGTAAAATTCCACTTTGCCCGCACCTGCGATAGGTCATCTCATCGTATCTTTCTTCTATAGCTCTAAATTCTGTAGGGTGAGTTTTATCTGTGATCCTCATATCAATTAGGTTTTAGTATTCATTTCTTGAATTTAATATGAATAATGAAGTCCGAAAACCATTTGATGCTTTTTCTCAAACAAAAAAAGCGCAAGCCTTTCGACTTGCGCTTTCGTTAAACAGACAACCTAACCATGAAAACTTTTACTAACTATATGTTTTTTCCAAAAAGGATGCGAATCTTATCTCATCAATTCTTCCCTTCAATCCTAAAACGCGCATCCTGTATTATTTTTCTAACTCGTCAACTTCACTAAATTTTTCACTTTTGCTTTCTATCACTTTTCGTTCCCTACACCTGCTCTAACGGCGGTTTTGAAAAATGTTACGAGAAATATGGAGGTAAGGAGTCTTAACTTATAAAGTGAGACTTGATAGAATAGGGAAAGGCCTTCTTTACACAATTGAGTGAGTTTATCAGGCTTGATAGCTGGATGCTTAATTGAGAAATTAATCTACCAACATCCTTGTAATAGGTTGGAAAATTTATTTTTTCTTTTAGGGGACCTCTATTAATTCATTCGCATCAAAATTTTCATAGTGTTTTAAAGGCAAGAAAAATTTATGAAGCCTTATCGGGATAAGTCGATAAAATTTGACGCAGCATTTAAAACACTATGAAAACCCTTCGGGAACAAAGATAATAAACGATTTGACTACGTTATATTTATTTTTAATAGCATAGCTATTAAAAATAAATATGCCTTGCAACTCATTCAATCTCTTTGTTTTTTGAAAGAAATGAATTAATAGAGGTCCCCTTTAGTTAATTGATGAAATTTGGATTTAACCATTGATTCAAATTTTATTTGAATTGATTGACATATTTATATTTTTGTAAATATTTGAAGTAGTAAGTAATCAATTTTATAAATATGAAATCAAGAGGAACAATTTTAGGGGTCATAGTATTCGTTGTGCTAATGAGTGCTTGTAGTGGAGAATCCAAAGAAAAAGAGAAAAAGGAAAATACGCCACCCCCAAAAACCAAATCAATGTCCTATGAAGAAGCCCAAGCTGACTGGAAAAATCAAAAGGGTTTGGGTTCTATTATAATAATAGAATTAGGAGAGCTCAATGACGATTTGGTAAAAAAAGGTGAAGAATTATTTTCAATGAAATGCACGGCTTGCCATGCACTTGATAAAGAATTATTGGGGCCTGCGCCAACTGGTATTTTGGAAAGGAGAACGCCGGAATGGATTATGAACATGATTCTTAACCCTGAAGAAATGGTCATGAAAGATCCAATAGGCAAGGGATTGCTGGCAAAATATAATACCGTGATGATTAATCAGGGACTAACAAAAGACGACGCCAGAGCCGTTCTTGAATATTTCAGGACGCTCTAAAGCAAAAATCCGTAATTTTAGGATGGCAATTTTACCAGGATAAGAAAACGGAAACAACAAGCTGGTAATGTAACAAAAAAAGCGCAAGCCTTTCGACTTGCACTTTCGTTAAACAGACAACCTAACCATGAAAACTTTTACTAACTATATGTTTTTCCCAAAAAGGATGCGAATCTTATCTCATCAAATCATCTCCTCAACCCTAAAACTCGCACCCTGTATTATTTTTCTAACTCGTCAACTTCACTAAATCTTTCGCTTCTGCTTTCAATCACTTTTCGTTTCCTACACCTGCTCTAACGTCAGTTTTGAAAAAGGTTATGAAAAATATGGAGGTAAGGAGTCTTGACTTATAAAGTGAGACTTGATGGAATAGGAAAAGGCCTTTTCTGAGCGATAGAAATAGATTGGTAGGTTTAATAAATTTATAAAATTTAGAGAAATAGGCATTCTGAAAAAGGTTTGTGAAGACATCAAACCTTGGTTGGCAGAGTTTATAGATAGATAATAACTACTGTCAGAAAAAATAATATTACAATGACTGTGATTTCAGTCATAAAGCGAAATTTAATTTAGCTCTAAATTAGAATCATTATAAATAAATTTTGAAAAATATTTTGATATGGAAAAGAAATCATTTGAATCGGCAACAGCTTATAGTTTAAAAGAATCAATTAATATCGCTGAAGGCGGAGTGGTGAGTAAGCAGTTTATTAAAAACAAGGGCGGTAACATCTCACTTTTTGCCTTTGATAAAGGGCAGGGATTGAGTGAGCACACGGCACCGTTTGATGCTATTGTACAAGTAATTGAAGGAAAAGTTGAGGTGTCTATTGATGGGAAAAAGCAGATAGTTTCAGAGGGAGAGATGATCACCATGCCTGCAAATATCCCACACGCCATACAAGCTGTTGAGGCATTCAAAATGTGCCTTATCATGCTAAAGGATTAAGAAGTGAACAAGAAAATATTTTTTGTTTTGCCGTTTGTGCTCATCTCATTGGTTGTTGGGATATTAGCGGGATTGTTCAGGATGGGGTGGTCAATCCCGATAGGTGAGGTGGCCGGAGATCATGGCGCATTGATGACGGGAAGTTTTTTGGGGACATTGATTTGTCTTGAACGAATTGTCGCCTTGAAGAAAAAATGGATGTATGCCATTCCGGTAATTTCCGGGATGAGTCTTATATTTTTCCTTTTGGGCATGCAGCAAGTCGCCATGATATTGCTGACCATCGGCAGCCTAGGCCTCATTTATATTTATGTCGATTTGATAAATCGTTTTGGTGAATACTATTTCTATGTGATGATGATTGGTGCCATTGGCTGGGCTGTCGGAAATATTATCATGGTTATTGCGCCATTTTACCCACAGGCTGCTCCTTGGTGGATAGTTTTTATTCTGTTGACAGTTTTTGGCGAAAGACTGGAGTTGAGTAAGTTTTTACCTCAATCACATATGAAGAGGGTTTTCATGATTATTGCTATTACTGTATTTATGGTTGGTATAATATTGCCTTATCATGAAACGGGGAAAACTTTTTCCGGGATAGGATTGCTGCTTATCTCCTTGTGGTTATTCAAATATGATATTGCCAGAAAGTCTGTCAAAGCCCAGGGGATGCATCGATTTACAGGGTCATTGCTTTTGGCAGGATATTTTTGGCTGATGGTTTGTGGTCTTTTTATGATATTTGATTTTGGCAACATATATAATTATGGGGCGATGTTGCATGCATTTTTCCTGGGGTTTACATTTTCAATGATATTTGCTCATGCTCCAATAATATTTCCGGGAGTGGCCGGACTTACAATCAGGCCTTTTCATGACAGTTTGTTTATTTGGGCAATTTTACTTCAGGCTTCACTTGCCATGAGAATTATTTCCGGGCTGATGATGGAATCTCATTTCCGAACGATATCCGGAATGATCAATGCGGTTATCATCATCCTTTTTTTTATTAACTTAGTTATCATAATTATTAGCAAACAAAGAAGAGTTGTGTGATCTCCAAAGGAAAAGTAATTCGTATTGGTTTATTTTTTTCTCTATTTAATTTTTGTATCACTGCCGCGTTGGGGGCACTGTTAAGATTTAATAGTTTGTCTCCGATTACAGATTTTGCACCAAGATACTGGACACATAGTCACTCTCATATTGGATTTTTGGGATGGGTTTTTACAGCATCAATTACGCTCGGCTATGGAATGCTTTTACCCGACTCACCAAAGATTAACAGAAGCGTATATAGATTATTGATCTATTTCCAGTTGGCTGTAGTAGGCATGTTGGTAACATTCCCATTTATGGGATATGCAGCACCTTCTATTTTTTTCTCTACTCTTCATCTGTTACTTTCAATCATTTATGCTTTTATTTTTTTCCGAAATGCTGAGAAAAATAACTGTGCATCAAAATTCATGAAAGTGGCATTGGTGTTTATGCTCATCTCAAATATTGGCCCTTTGGCACTTGGGCCAATAATGGTTTCGGGTCTCAAAGGATCGCCATTGTATGATATGGCTGTTTATTTCTATTTGCATTTTCAATACAATGGCTGGTTTACTATGGCTGTTTTTGCCTTGCTTTTCAAGTTGATGGATCAGAATGGAATAGTGATTGATAAGAGCAGTAGTAAGTTATTGTTAAATCTTTTGAGTTATGGCATCCTATTGACTTTGGGGCTTTCTGTTATTGGGTTTGAGTACGGGATATTGATGAGGATAGTAGGCTTTATCGGTGCGACTCTTCAGCTTGGAGCTGGGTTTATCTTGATGAGAATTTTGTTTACGACCCCTGGCTTTTCTCAATTGTTTTTTAATCCATGGATAAAATGGTTCATGGGCCTATCACTATTCTCTTGGCTTCTGAAAATCGTATTGCAATTTATATCTGTTTTTCCAGTGTTTTCAGATTTTATATATCTCAGTAGAGACGCCATCATGACCTACCTGCACCTTTCATTTTTGGGATTTACCACTTGCTTTTTATTTGGGATATTTATGATTAATAAAGTCTTATCAGTGTCAAATGTCATATCCAGGGTGGCATTGGGTTTATTTTCTGGAATGGTCGTTTTAATGGAATTGACTATAGGAATCAGGTCTTTGCCTCAATATCTGGATATGCAGAAGTTACTTTTTGTTAATACATCATTATTTATCCAGTCCTTGATTCTGCTTGTTAGCCTTACTCTCCTGATTTTCTTTTCGTTTTACCGTAAGGAGAAAATAAGTATAAATGATCAAAAGTATAACCAGCTAAATAAAATATGATTCAGCGAAAATTTTCATAACCTGCTTATACGGTAGTCAGGAATACCAGAAATTAGATATTAATAAGATGCTACTTCACAACTTTCCAATTCGAGGAATTTCTAATAAATGGAACATTCATAGAAACGTACCCCATAAATTTGACCAAACCATTAATGAAAAATGGAAAGAGTGATGGCCTGGTTACATCTATAAAAAGGCAATTTCTGCTTTTCTCACTTAGGTTAAATGACTGATGCAGTACAGTATCATCAAATATAAAAAGTGGCCCATCTGTTTTCCAGACATGTCTTTTGTTATTTACCTCAATGTAGGCCAGGTCATCTACTGCGTCATCAATATTTATCAAAACACGAACGCCAGCTCTAGACCAACCAAAATGTTGGCTTGTTTTGCTTTTTGGTTTGAAATTGGAAACTCCAATGGTCAGTACCCGTTTGAAGTTTTTATGAAATAATGCACATGGATGATCCGTTTCGACATTAAAACCATACCATTTGTAAAACATCATTGTGCGGTCGCTTGTAGATTTTAGCTTATTGAGCGAGTCGGATATTTCTTTATTTGGGCAATTCTCCAGAATATCTCTGATCTCTTCCTGGTGTTTTTTTGGCATATCTTTAAGTTTATAAACTTGCTTGTTGATAAATGGCAGGCATATTATATCGATAAGCATATTGAAAGGACTCAGCATCCAGGTTAATGCTCCATTGACTAAAAAGTATTGCTTAAAAATAAATCGTTTGTTTATATTTTTATGTCGCGCCACATCATAAACACTTGCAGCAAAATAGACAGCGGTAATTGGCCAGTAAAAAAATGTGATAATTGCTATCGGTATAAATCGTTTTAGCAGGCGAGACGTGAGTTTTTTTCTTGTCATTTTAAGTAAAAATTAATTCTGTGTTTCTAAATTGAAATATAGGTTGGCCAACTGTTTTTCAAGTAAAAATGATCTTGGTATTTTGAGGTGCAAAACAACAAAATATAGGCGGACTATCATAAATTATTATAGGGATAAATTTTAATTTTAGGCAAAAAAATGCCATATCTCATGTAATTGAATAGTAATTTAGAACAATCAAATATTAGTTATAAATGATTGAATATTTACCAAACTGGATTGAAATATTATTCATTATTACTTGCATCCTCACCATTGTTATTTTTCATTATTCAAATGGTAAATCCCATAAATTGACTGGAATAATAATGCTTTGGTCAGTAATGTAAATCAATTCTTGCCTTGAATGGATTTTACCTGATAACAAATTCGATACCTCCAAGATTTGGTTTAGTATTAATTCCACCAACTATCTTTATCGTTTTTGGATTATTTGAAAAGCAAAGAGAATGGATTTTGAAAAACAGAACTGAGTACTTTTCTACATACAATAAGAGTTCCTGTGGAGGTGGTTCTGTTTTATTTATTTTTGAATAATATGATCCCCGAATTGATGACATTCGAGGGACGAAATTTTGATATTGTTGTTGGAATTACAGCACCAATAATTGGAATGTTATACCTAAATAGCAAGATTTCAAAACAAGGTTTATTTGTCTGGAATGTCATTGGACTATTTTTAGTAATTTTTATTTTTATAAATGGAATTTTAAGTTCCGAACTTCCATTTCAGCAATTTGGATTTGAGCAGTCCAATAGAGGAATTAACTATTTTTCCTTTGTGCTGCTACCTGCAACCATCATTCCGATTGTTATTTATACACACATAATAGATTTGATTAAACTGAAAAAGGAGATAAAGGCATGCAATAAAATATAAATGCAATGGCAGTATTTGTGCTGTAATTTAAACTGATAGTTTTAATGAAGGCCAATTCTGAAATGTAAAGTAGTTCTGTTAATGACCACAATTGCGCATACCCAATTCTAATAATGAGCCTACTCCAAAAAAAACATGCAACTTATGCAAATTGAATTATTTTGGAGGCAGTGTATTTTCGGAATGGGCTCAATAATGTTAATATCACACATTGTTTTATTTTTGTAATCTCACAAGCATTCTATTCTGATCAATTTCCATAAGCGATCAGTTGAAATTTATTATTGAAGTACAACATGAGTAAAATAAAACAAATATTGAAAAGCCTTAAGTATTCCATTATCATTGGATTGATAAAATTCCTTCTTTTCATAGTTAAAATTATACCATGGAAATGGACAAGTATATTTTGTGGGCAATTGGGGATATTAAGTTTTTATATCGTAAAAAATGAACGCCAATGCGCCATAAAAACACTAACCATAGCCTATGGCCAGGAGAAAAGCAAGGATGAGATATACCAAATGGCCAAGGAATTATTTTATAATTTGGGAAGAGGAGTTGCAGAAATTGCGGTTAAATTCACAGTCAAGGATAAAGAGAAGTTCTTTAGTAATGTTGAGGTTGTGGGATTGGAGCATGTTCAGGAAGCTTATGATCGCGGCAAAGGAGTTATCAATATTATTCCACACTTGGGATGCTGGGAAGGCGGACCAAAAGCATTTACCTTATTGGGATTTAGTGCAGGAGCCGTAGCCAAAAATTTAAGCAATGAAAGGCTGAACAGTTGGGTAATGAAAAACCGAGAGTTTGACGGATTTAAAGTATTACCTCGAGGGAGTACTTACAAAACCATATTGATGTTTCTTAAGGAAAATAATGGTTTGGCAATGCTCATTGATGTTGACTCTAGCATAAAAAGTGTATTCGTCGATTTTTATGGAAAACCTGCCCATACGCCAATAGGAGCAGCTATGCTTGCCTTAGATTCTGATGCTGCAGTAATCACTTCTGCTTATGTGAGAACCAAAGGCAATAATTTTAAACTAATTATCAGTAAGCCATTTGAACTAATCCGGACAGGAGACCGCAAAGAAGAGCTACACTTAAATACTGCACTTTTTCATAAAGAGGTAGAAAAATTAATCAAAAAATACCCCACGCAATGGGTTTGGATGCATCAGCGATGGAAAACTACTCCCGAAATGGTTGAGGCTAAGGAAAGAGAAAAGCAAGAATTGAGACGTAAGAGGAAGGATGAGAGAATAAAAGAAGGGGCGAGATAGTCCCTGCCTAACCCGCTGCTTGGAGTCTACAAACTTTAGAGGTCTCCTTTAATTAAAAAAAGAGCCTTGCCATCCTTTCAGGTTAAGTGTAGTTTTCTGTTGGGTAATATTGGCAATTACAGTTTTGCTGCTGCAAAACATTATATGATTTTTGAGATGGAAATATTTGAAATATGAGTAAGCAACAGCATGCATTGGTAATCCCTGAAGAAATAGTAATGAATAAAATTTATCATTTCAGGAGTGAGAAAGTAATGCTGGATAGGGATTTAGCAGAACTCTATCAAGTAGAAACCAGACGTTTGAATGAACAGATAAAAAGGAATGTAGATCGTTTTCCGAGTGATTTTATGTTCCAACTCACTAAAGAAGAATGGGGAAACTTGAAATCGCAAAATGCGACATCAAGCCTACCTAAAGGAAAGGCAGGTTGGGGTGGTAGTAGAAAGCTTCCATATGTCTTTACCGAACATGGCGTACTAATGTTGTCCAGTGTTTTAAACAGCAAGCGAGCGATAGCCGTCAATATCCACATTATGAGAGTTTTTACAAAGATGAGGGGAATGCTCCTGACCCATAATGACTTGTTGCTTAAAATGAATGAGTTGGAATCGAAAGTGATCAACCATGACAAAAGCATCAAATAAGTTTTTGCTTATTTGAAGGAGTTCGCGAAGGAGAAAAACGAGCCAAGGAAATCAATTGGATTCAAACAGAAAGAGAAATAACCCCTATCGCCCCGAATATCACTCGTTTTATGAGGAGAATAAAATGGAAGAGAGTAAATGCCTACTCCCTTCCTGAAATTCCGCTACAAATATTATTTTCTATACCAACTAATTTTTCTCGTGAAATACATGGTAAGAGTTAATATGAAAAATAGTCCAATACTTCCAATGAGTAGAGCGTAGGTCTCAATTTGAATAATGATAAAAAGAAAACCATAAATTATTAACAGAGAACCAGCCAACAGATAAGATAAGCGTTTTTTGTTGAGTACAGAAAATGAGTAAATCGAAATCAATCCAATAACAGAAATACTCGACACCCAATAGGCAATATCAAAGCCAAGATGCTCAGAGATGGAAAGCAATAATGTATAAAATAGCATTAATGCCAGGCCAATTAGAATATATTGAAATGCATGAATACGCAACTTTTGCGTTACCTCAATCAAGAAAAACATTAGAAATGAAAGGGTGATGACGAGGATGGCATATTTGGATGTTCTCAGGGATTTTTGATAGTGATCTGCCGCAACCAATAAATTAACGCCAAATTTTGATTCATCAATATTATGGTTTGCAGTAGTCCAGCTTTGAGGGTAGTTCCTATTAAAATGAAGAATTTCCCAGGAAGCTTTAAATCCGTCAGGACCAATATTCCGTTCTTTTGGTAGAAAAGAGCCGATGAAGCTGGGATTTTTCCATGAAGAGCTCATGTTTACCTTTGTGTTTTTTCCAATAGGAACAAAAAACAATTCTTCACTGCCTTTTAAGGAAATATCAACTGAGAAATCAGCATCAACAAACTGCTGGGTGAATTCGTGCAATGGAATATGAATTCCAGATTGGAACTGAGAAGTTTTCGAAACTCCAGGTTGAAAAGCATATGCCATATTTTTTAGTTTTAGAGACACCTGTTGTTCGATACCGCGCAGATCGCTAATTCCAATATTCAGCATGGATGTTGACCAAAGAATATCTTTTTCTTCAATATCCCAAAGCGAGAAATTAGGCCTGATAAATTTACCTTTGATAGTCAATTGAGCTTTATACACTATGACTTTAAAAATACCCCTGTATCGCTCTTCAGGTATTATTTTGGATTCGATTTGTAATTGATCCGGTAAAAATGTCGCATAGCTTATCATTTCTTTTATGTTTTTTTTGTCTTTTGTCATCAGGTATTTTTTATATGGAATGGTAAGAATTGGCCCGGAGACAGTTTGTTTTCTGGACCATTTATCCGTGACCTCTTTTACGGTCTCATGCATTCGCTGTTCTCGTTCGGTGATCAGCGAATTGATCATAGATTTTGGGATTAGTAAAAGAAGAACTAAAATTCCAATAGAGATTAATTTGAACGTAATGGACTGACTAATACTTTCATTGAGTCGGTCAAAGATGTTTTTGATTTGAGGGTATTCCATTTTTATGATAAGTTAAAAGTACTTTGAATAACAAAGTACATGATTAAAAAAAACTATTTATTTTGATTTGAGATAAGTGCCTCAAGGGCTTTAAGATGTTTTTTGAATGCCAGCTTTCCCTCTTTTGTCACTAAATATTTTGTATTGGGTTTTCTGCCAATAAATTGTTTCACCACATTGATGTAATTTTCTTTTTCCAGCGCTTTAAGATGACTGGCAAGATTGCCATCGGTCACATTTAATATTGACTTTAACCCAACAAAATCAGTTTCATTTTTTGTCAACAAGACCGACATAATACCAAGGCGTACTTTGTTGTCGAAAGCTTTATTAAGATCAGAAATTAAACTACTCACTTTTCGTATTTAAAATACATTATTGATCCATATAACACATGCATCACACCAAAACCAATTGCCCAAAATACTAGACCATATCCTGGAAATAATGCACAAATCAGTCCCAGGCATATTTCAATAATTCCTAAATACCTGATGTCTCTTAGCGTGCACTTGCTTCCATTGACAAGCGCCAATCCATAAAATATCAAAAACGAGGGAGCAACAATACTATAGAAACCCCTACTAACTAGTATCAGGATGAAAAGCCCTCCGGAGACCAAGGGGATGAGAAGATTTATAATAAGATTTCTAAATCCTTCGTTGGCAAAATTTAACTTTTCAGGGCTATTTTTCTTAGCAGTTAACCATATCCCAGTGCCTATTGCCATTAATAAAACTACGATTGCCACTATGGATAATTTGAAGATTGTAGCATCGTCATTGATATAAGACGCTCTTATTCCAAGAAACGATTTTTCGATGTAAACAATCCGGTAAGTAATATAAGATCCGATAAGCCCATAAATTCCAGCCATTATTCCTGAAAGACCACTAAGGGAAAGGAAGTTGGATGATCGCTCCATGATATTTCTAATCTCCGAAATATCTTCAAGGTAATCTTTTGTCTTCTTCATATTAAAAGTACTTTGAAATGCAAAGTTAATTAGTTTGATTAAATATCAAAATAAAATTTGTGAAAATAGTTTGTAGATGTACATCCTCCATCTAATATCCCACCCTGCCGGGTAGGTTAAAAAATCTTTACGTAATGCTACTATGTGTAGTTTTTTTGTCTTGTTGGGAGCAAAAATACTTAAGGCTGAGTCCACGGAGAAAAGTATAAAACCCCTAAATCCCCTGAAGCCTGCCTGTCCGGTAGGGGGACTTTGCAGAGATCATTGATTTTCAACAATTTCCCCTTTAGGGGTAGGGGTAGAATAGTTGAAAATCAAGGAACTCTGACTTTTTGGAGTGGGCTCAAAGCTTTAATGAACGATTTATTTCGAAAGTTTTTTAAATTACACAGCCCAGTTTATTTCCCCTTAAATTCAGGTTTTCTTTTTTCTAAAAAACTATGGATGGCTTCCTTGAAATCTGCACTCCTTACAATTTTCATTTGCAGATCATTTTCTAAATCAATGCTTTCGTCCATAGTAAGCGTTGGCAGTTTTTGGATAAGTTCTTTATTGGCGCAAATGGCAAGTGGTGGTATTGAATCAATATACTTTTTGAAGAATTGAATTCGATCATTAAAATCTCCATCTCGTGTCAACCAGTTAATAATACCCCAATTTTGCATTGTGCTGGCAGATACTGGATTCCCCAGCAATACTAATTCCTTGGTACGGCTCTCCCCAATCAATTGGTAAACCCTCTTTAACCCAAGGTTAACAACCATATTCTGTTTTACTTCCGGTAAACCAAATTTTGCTTTTTCATCGGCCACCCTGAAATCAGTAGCCAGAAACATCAATAATCCGCCACCAATGCAAGACCCCTTCACCATGGATATGGAAGGAATCGGAAGGTTGTATAGTCGATCAAGAGCCTGATTACAAGTAGAAAACAAATTTTTTAAAAACCTTTCATCGTTGCCGTCAGCAGCAAGTAAAAAACTGAGATCAAACCCCTGAGAGAAATCATCACCATCTGCATCAAGGATCAATCCGCGGACTACTTTTAAATCCAGGCCAAGTAGCGCATTGTCGAGTTCAGTAAAAGTTTCAGGAGTCAACCGATTTCCTTTTTTACCTGTTTTTAGCGTTAAATTTGCTAACCCGTCAGTGACTTGTACGATCCAATGCTTCATCATAATATTATAGTTTCATCATGATTATACCAATCTTCGTACAGGTGCTTATAATTTTCATGCACAACGTTGCGTTTGATTTTCATAGTTGGCGTAACCATACCGTTTTCAACTGACCATACATCAGAAATACAAACCAGTCTATGAATTCTTTCGTGCCGATGCAGTTGATCATTTACCTTGTTGAGGGTATTCAGTAAACGTTCTTTAATCTCATCTGCCTCAACACTTTTACTGATCGCAGAAAGCCTGATAAGCCCAATAGGATGCGTCAAGCCAAGGCCCACGATACAAAGTTGCTCTATCAATGTATTGCCTGCAAACCGGTCTTCAATAGGCACAGGCACTATAAATTCTCCTTTGGCGGTCTTGAATGTATCTTTCACCCTACCCTTTATTTTGAGGTAGCCCTCTGAATCCAGTTCTCCTGTATCACCGGTTTTATAGTAACCCTCTGCATCAAAGCTTGCTTTAGTCAATTCGGGATCGTTATAATATTCAGTCAACATCCAACTGTTCTTTACCAAAATTTCGTCCGTTTCAGGATCAATTTTCATCATGCCTTCTTCCAGTTTTCTACCCGACTTACCCAAGCGTATATCATCTGCCGGCTGAATCATCACTACACCCATGGTCTCCGTCATACCGTATGTTTCACGAATAAAAATTCCGATTTTATGAAACCAGACGAGTGTCGCAGTCGGCATCGCTGAGGCACCTGAGATAACCAATTTTGTATGATTTAGTCCCAGGGCCTTTCTAATTTTTTTACTCACTATACCTGACAGAATAGGAATTTTCAATAAGATATCTAATTTCTTCTGAGGCATTTTGGACAATACTCCCTGTTGAAATTTGGTCCATATACTAGGCACAGCCAAAAATATACTCGGTTGTACATCGGCAAGGTTCTTAGCAAAAGAATCCAGAGACTCTACAAATGATATCTGACCTTCATGATAAATTCCACCGGAAATTACCAAGACCTGTTCAGCAATATGATTAAGCGGTAAGTAGGATAAAAACGTATTTCTAGCTTTGGAAGAAAGATTAAAGTTATCGTGCTTTCCCTGCTGATCAATCATCAGGTTTGCAGGCGAGGCATAGGGCATCACAACTCCCTTTGGTACTCCGGTCGTACCTGATGTATAAAAAATCGCCCATATATCATTTAATGATGGCCGATAGTTTTCCCGGTCAGGTTCTAGGTCTTTAATAAATTCATCCCACTCGATACCAAGGTCAATTGCAGCACTCCCTTCATAATGTGCAAAGCGGACAATCTTGAGATTACCCATTAAAGCAGGCTTTGCCTGTTCCCAATTTTCTAACTTTCCTACAAATAGAAATTTGATTCCCGACAGATCGACAACTTCTTTCAAAGCATCCCCTACCAAATTCGGATAAAATGGAACAAGGACAAATCCGCCTAGCATGATGGCGATTTCCGACACAACCCATTGATAGCAATTTTTAGAATAAATCCCCACCTTATCTCCCTTTTTGATCCCCGCAGCTTTCATTCCTGAAACTAAACGAAGCGCTTCCGAAACAACTTGACCATAAGTAAATTCATTCCATGTATCTCCTTTAGGTTGTCTTAAAAATACCTCATTACGCAATTTCGATTCCAGTTCATATACCTTGTCAACAAGGGTCGGAGAATTACTCATAATAATAATTTTATTAAATTTTATTGAACAGGTTTAGTTTTCAACGACTGACCATTAATCAGCCACCGAGCAGGTAAACCAATTTTTCTATATCGACTTTAAAAACTATGCATCCAAGATAATGAAAATCTGAATTTTGCAATATGAATAGATAATAATTTATTGTTGTTTCTATGTGCTGGTGTGAGTTTGCCGCTCAAGCAAAAACCTTATCAAGTACAGCCAAATTATATGGCCCTTTTCCAACACTCAGAGTCTCCTGTAAAGGGATTTAGATTTTTTTTAACACCCATAGAAGCAAGGTACATTGGCATGTTGGAGCTTCTTGTACCAAGGGTTCATTTTATCGCAATCGAAATTATTGATAACAGGATAAGGTTTTATAATCCTTTATTTCTTTATAATTCGTTTATAAAATACTTTTTCTGAAGTAGTAATACTAAGCAAGTAAACTCCGGAAATAACTCCACGCAAGTCTATAGTCTTGTTAATACTACCATAATTATATAATAGACGTCCATCCATTTGCAATAGTTGTATTTGCTTAATATCCATGTTGTCGAAGTTGAGATTTAAATAATCAGATGTAGGGTTAGGATAAATAGAAATAGAAATGGATGGATTTGATAATCCAGTTATAGTGACAACATCAAACGTTTGCTGCACAGGATCTGCAGAAAAGTAATTGTCATTTCCAGATTGAGTTGCCTCTACGGTTACCGTTCCCAAGTCAGTAAACATTAAGATTTCTCCATTAATTGTTGCCGGGCCGCTCACGATTGTAAAATAAACATCCAAATTAACAGAAGATGTTGCGCTCAATACCAATGTATCTGTTTCCAATGTTTGTTCATCGATAGCATCAAATGATATAGATTGACTTGCTTTTTCAATATTTAAAGTTCCTTCGGCATAATCAAAATCGTAATTATTATCCATTCCTCCAGCAACTGCGATGGCATAAGAGTTTACCGGACTTGTTTCATCTGCTGACGTGCTGCCCGTTGGTGCAGTGTCAAGAACACTTTCATCTTCATCAAGTACGAATCCTGAATAAGATAATGTTAATGTAGGATTGGCATCTCCGTAAGTTTTGCTTTGGTCATCCGCAGAGACTGACAGCAAAGCCTTGTCAATGGTTAGTGTGCTTTGGGTATAATCAAAATCGTAATTATTGTCCATTCCTCCAGCAACTGCGATGGCATAAGAGTTTACCGGACTTGTTTCATCTGCTGACGTGCTGCCCGTTGGTGCAGTGTCAAGAACACTTTCGTCTTCACCAAGGACAAACCCTGAATAAGATAATGTTAATGTAGGATTGGCATCTCCGTAAGTTTTGCCTTGGCTATTTGCAGTTGCTGTCAGCGTAGCTTTTTCCACACTAATAACTTGAGCTACATCACTTGCAGGATCGAAATTGCTGTTTCCACCTTGTGAAGCGGTAATGGTGGCAGTTCCTGAGCCAACAATGGTGATTGTACTACCTGAAATAGTCACTACAGCTTCGTCTGAGCTGGCATAACTTATTGGTAAACCAGAAGAGCTTGATGCGGTTAAATCAAAGTTCGCATCACCAAAAGATTTTGTCTCAAGTGCATCGAATGAAATTTCTTGGGAACTACGGCATTTAGTATTAAAGCTAACGCCAGCATCAATAAATACCCAATTGGCACTGGCAAACCCTACGTCACTTACGCTGATGCAGCTTAATTCAGGATTGTTGTCAGCACCAAAATTAACAATATTACTGTTGTTTCCATTGCGTACATCTAAGCTTATAAGAGAATTGTTTTTACATTGAAAATATGCTAGCGAGGTGTTTTTACTTACGTCTAAACTGCTTAGCAAATTATTATTGCAATAGAGATAAGTAAGTACTGTATTTTTGCTTACATCTAATTCTGTAATTAAATTACGGTTACAAGCAAAAAAATCAAGTATTGTGTTATTGCTTATGTCAATACTTGTAAGCGAATTTTCACTGCAATGTAAATAGGAAAGTATTATGTTATTACTTATATCTAAACTGCTTAAGGAAGTATTATAACAACTTAGTCTAGTAAGTACTAAATTTTTGCTTACATCTAAATTGTTTAAAGAATTTTTATTACAAAACAACTCACTTAGTGCAGTGTTTTGACTTACATCTAAATTGCTTAAAGAATTGGAACTGCATTCCAAAATAGTTAATGCCGTATTTTTATTCAAATCTAAATTGCCTAAGAAATTGTTGTTGCAAACCAATATAGCTAGAGCAATGTTTTTTGTTAAATCTATACTTTTTATTTGATTGTAAGAGAAACGTAATTTAGTTAATGCGGTGTTTGAACTTAAATCTAAACTTTTCAAGTAATTGTAAGAGCAATTTAGTTTAGTAAGTGCTAAATTTTTGCTAACATCCAAATTTGTTAAGAAATTGGTTTCTAAAGTCAATATTAAAAGGGTTGTATTTTTTGTGACGTCTAAACTACTAAGTGCATTCTGAGAGCAGTCTAATTCTATTAATTTTGTGTTTTTACTTATATCGAGATTTCTGATTGGATTTTTCCTACAAATTAAATTTGAAAGATTAATAAAAGCTTCAATACCTGTGAGATCTTCAATGCCAAGGTCTTGAACATCAATTGTATCTGTAAAACTTTCTGCCTCGCTTACTTGGATCTCCACATCACCATCAGTGTTTATCGAAGCATTACCTACTAGATAGGCCTTAAATATTGCATTGGGAATATTAACTGTTGGTTCTGGATTGCAGTTCGAGCTAAAGCTAACCCCCGCGTCTATATTTGTCCAATTGGCAGTAGCAAAATCTACATCACTTACACTTATACATATTAAGGCAGGATTGCTGGACGCATTAAAATTGGTAATGGAACTATTATTTCCATTTCGTATATCTAAATTTTCCAAAGAGTTCTCATCACAAAATAATAAGTTAAGTGCAATATTGTTGCTGACATTCAAACTACCAATTGAGTTATTGCTTAAAGCCAAGTACATAAGTGCAGTGTTTTTGCTTACATCTATACTACTCAATGAATTACTACGACACCACAAATTTGTGAGCAGTGTATTGTTGCTTACATCTAAATTACTTAAGGAATTGTTACTACAATATAAATTTGTAAGCAAAATATTATTGCTTACATCCAAACTATTTAGAGAATTATTTTCGCAACTTAAACTAGTTAGAGATGTGTTATTACTTATATCTATGCTATTTAATGGATTGTCATCACAATTTAATCTAGCAAGTGCCGTGATTGAGCTTACGTCTAAATTACTAAGCGAATTAGAACTGCAATACAATCGATTAAGCATTATATTTTTTTGTATATCCAGACTGCCTAATGAATTCTTGCTACATCGTAAATAGGTAAGAGCCGTATTGGTACTTACGTCTAAGCTGCTTATAGAATTATTGTGCAAATTCAAATAGTCAAGTGCAGTATTTTTACTTACGTCTATTTCACTCAAGGAATTATTATAGCAATTAAGATAAGTAAGAGCTGTGTTGCTACTGACATCTATACTACTAAGTGAATTATCGCCACAATCTAATAAAATGAGTTTTGTGTTTGCACTTATATTCAAGCTACTTAAAGCATTACTACCACATTGTAAATTAGTAATTTCAATAAAAGCCTCAATACCGGTAAGGTCGACAATCTCTAAGTTATTTACGAGTATAGATCCCGTAAAAGCTTCTGCCTCGCTTACCTGCATTTCAGTATCCCCATTGGTGTTTATTGAGGTATTGCCAACCAAATAAGATTTAAAATTTGCATCGGGGATGTTTACTATCGGTTCAGGATCGCAATCCAGGTCAAAGCTAACCCCGGGATCTACATTTGTCCAGTTGGTAGTGGCAAAAGCGACATCACTTACGTTGATGCAGCCTAATGATGGATTGTTGGACGCATCAAAGTAGGTAATAATATTGTTATTTCCATTGCGTAAATCTAGGCTACTAAGATTATTATTGTCACTTGTAAAATTATTTAGTGATGTATTTTTACTTACGTCCAAGCTGCTTAATGAGTTGAAACCACATGCCATTAAGGTTAATGCAGTATTGTTACTCACATCTAAACTATTGAGCTGATTGGAACGGCAATTCAATTCAGTTAGAACTATATTTTTACTTAAATCTAAATTGTTCATAGCATTGGAACCACAGGAAAATTTTTGAAGAGCTGTGTTTTTACTTAAATCTATACTACTTATGGAATTAAATTGGAAAAACAATCTTGTCAATGCTATGTTTTTACTAACATCTAAACTACTCAAGTTATTATAAGCACAACCGAGACTAGTAAGAGCTGTATTATTACTAACATCCAAATTTGTTAAAGAATTGGAGCCTAAAGACAATAGGGATAGTGCAGTATTATTACTGACATCTAAACTACTCAGCGAATTTTCCGAACAGTCTAATTCGGTTAGTTTAGTGTTTTTACTGACATCTAAACTACTCAGAGAATTAACCCTACAGTTTAGCATAGTAAGTTCCGTATTATTACTTACATCCAAATTATTTAAGGAATTACTATTGCAATAAAGCCCTGTAATAGCAACAAAAGCCTCAATTCCAGCAAGGTCTGCAATGCCTTTTGCTGCTACATTTATGGTTCCCGTAAAAGCTTCTGCCTCGCTTACCTGTATTTCAGTATCTCCATTGGTATTTATTGATGCATTGCCAACCAGATTGGCCTTAAAATTTGCATCAGGGATATTTACATTTTGTGCGTTTACTTCATTTCTAACACATAATTGAACTGCAAGGCAAAAAAATATTAGAGTATATTTTTTCATGATGCTTAAGGTTAAAAAATTATGATACCAAAAAATCAATGATAAATTTTACAATACTCAATAATAATAAATTAAAATGATTATCCGTGTTTGTACCTAAATTCATTTTTATAACTTACGCTTGCCACAAGTAGTCTATTAAACATAGCTTCACCGTAGTATCTGCGATTAAACTTATAGCAAAATTCATCGAGATAGTTTTGCAAGAATTCAG